>NZ_JANSHQ010000664.1:0-4343 GCF_047461715.1 Synechococcus sp. R8-2
CAGCTCCAGCATCTGGCGCAACTGCTGCGGCACCACCTCCGCCATGTCCTGCTGCAGGGTGCGAACCGCCGGCGGCGAGACGGGAGCTGAGACAGGGCCCTCGCCAAGAAGATTTTGAATGTGCCTTTCGGTCTCTTGAAAAACCGGCTCCAATTCCGCCAGGGTGGTGTTGCTGACTTCTTGGGTGAGGCCGCGGGGGCTCTGCAGCTCCTCCAACAACATCGAAAGCCCATCAAAAGCCCGCAGCAGCAGGGTTTCCAGGTGCTGATCGACAGGCACTCCGCCTGGACGGGAGCGAAAGATGTTGAAAAAATCTTCCATGCGGTGGGCCGTCCGTTGGATGCTGGTGAGGCCCAGCATGGCAGCTCCCCCCTTGATGGAGTGAGCAGCTCGAAACAGCTCGTTGATCAGCTCGGGATCGCTCATACTGTCCCGCAAGCTGAGGAGCACTTGTTCAATCGTTGCCAAGTGGTCGCGGGCTTCTTCGATGAAATAACTGAGGATCCGCTTTTGTGCTTCTTCATTCATGGCAGGAGGCCCTTCCTACAGCCCACAGGTATGCATCAGTAATAGCAGACCGGACAGATTGAGGCTCGCCTGAGCGAAGAGTCCGGCCAAAAGTCGGAACAGGGGGATCCCAGTGGCATTTGCTAAGGATCGATAACGTCTCCTGCATGGGGATCCTTGTCCCTAGAATGCCCTCAAAACAGCAGATTTGCTCATTCATCCCCAACCCGGAAGCGACCGACAGAAGTTTGCAACTCGCGGGCGATGCTCACCAACTGTTGGAGCGAAGCTGCCACCTTCTGCGCCTCCTTAGAGGTCTCGTTGGCGGTCAACTCCACCGATTGCATCACCTGCGCCACAGAGCGAGAGGTTTCCGTTTGTTGCACGGTGGCCTGAGAGATCGCCCGCACCAACTCGTCGATCCGGCGACTGACCTCGATAATCTCGTCCAGGCTGTTCTTGGCCTGCTCGGCCCGCCGCGTCCCCTCGATCACCAGTTGGGTGCCTTCTTCCATAGCCGTCATCACGTTGCCGGTTTCCGATTGAATCTGCAACACGATCTGCTCGATCTCCTTCGAGGCTTTGGCAGCTCGGTCGGCCAGTTGTCGCACCTCATCGGCCACGATGGCAAAGCCCCGTCCCGATTCCCCGGCTCGTGCCGCCTCGATGCTGGCGTTGAGGGCAAGCAGGTTGGTGCGCGAGGCAATTTGAGAGATCAAAGCCACAATTTTGGAAATTTCCTGCGAGGATTCCGCCAATCGCTTCACTTTGCGGGTGGTTTCTGCCACGGTTTCGCGAATTTCCAGGATGCCACTTACCGTGCGATCCACAGCTTCTCCACCCCGAGCGGCTGCTTCTGTGGCTTGGGCAGTCACGTTGGCCGCTTCGCGGGCGTTGCTGGCCACCTCTTGAATGGAGTCCGTCATCTCCTGAATGGAGTTGAGGGAGTTGGAAATCTCCTCCGCCTGGCGCAAGGCGTCGGCAGAGAGGCTGCGGGCAAAGTCCTCGTTCTGCAAGGCGGCATCGTTCACGGCGGCGGCGGCCCGCTTCACCTGGCTGACAATGTCTCGCAGACTGCGAATGGTCAGGTTAAAGGAGTCGGCCACAGCCCCCAGCACGTCGGCAGTCACCTCTGCCCGCACCGTCAGGTCTCCACGGGCAGCCCCTTCCACGTCGTCCAGCAGGCGAATCACCTGGCGCTGTAGGTCTTCCTTAGCTTGCCCTTGCTCGGCAGCCCGCTGGCTCAGTTCGGCGAAGTTGGCTTCAAGGGCAGCCGCCATCTGGTTAAAGCTGTCGGCCAAGCGCCCCAGCTCATCGTGGGTGTTGGCTGTGGCTCGTACTGAATAATTCCCCTGGGCCAAGGCGGCAAAGTGGCCGGCCAGCTCTTGGGCGGTGGAGCGAATTTGTTTGGCACTGCTGGCCCCGAGGATAACCCCTGCTCCTGTGCCGATCAGCCCGCCTCCAATCACCCCGGCAATCAAGCGAGCTCCCCCATTGGCCGGGATCCCAAGGCCAATCGCCAAGCCGGCAGCCAAACTCACAGCTCCTTGGATAAGCGCTATGGCCAATTGCCGATCCCCAATCGGTCGGTTGGCGATCCCAGCAGAGGTTCTTGCCCCTTGTTCGCCTGCACTGGGGATGGGGAGGGAGGCCGTGGGCAGCAGGACTTGGGCCGCTCCGCTGCCGGTCTCCGCCATTGGGCCCATCCCCCCAATCGCCCCCTCATCTGGGCGGAAGGCCCCCACCGGCTCACCGCCATCCATGCCGGCAAGTTCGCGATCCAGGCTGTCTAGCTCGTCAAGCTCGAAAAGACCAGGGCTGGGACTGGCAGTATCTTCGTCGGGAGCGGGGATCGGCTCACTCATGGGGGCAGCCAATTCGGTCGGCAGGCCTTCTTCCAGGGATCCCCCCTCCTCTTCCTCAAGACCGGGCAGGGAGAAGCCCATCTCATCGGGAAAATCGGCATCGCCGGCCAACTGCGTAATGGAGTCGGAGTCGCCTTCTAGGGCTTCCAGATGCTCTCGATCGAACTCGTTGAGAAAGGCAAAGTCATCTTCGACCACCGGATCGGTTTGAGGCCCGCCCTCTTCCAAGCCTGCCCGTCGCGAGAGGGCCGGTGGTGTTACCCGAGGATGGGTCGGCATCGGGTGAGATAAACCCAGCGGATCAGCCTCCGGCATTTGCAGCCCGGTCTCAAAGGGATCCCTGAATCTCTCTTCCCCCATGAAATCGCTGCCAAGGCTGTCTGCCTCCAGTGGAAAGGGATTCTGAGCAAAGGGATCCGCCTCCTCTTCCCCCATCTCCTCGAACTGCAAGAAGGGATCGGGAGCAGAGAAAGCCTCTTCCGAAAAGGCATCCGACCCAGGTGCAAACTCATCTGGAGAGCGAAACTCGTCCGCTTCTGGGGAATCGGGAAGATCCGCCAGCTCTGGTGCCATTTGCAACAGCTCTTCTAGACCCTTCCGGGCCGACTCCAGCTCATCGGGATCACTGGCTGTTTGTAAAATGGTGTTGTAGGTTTGGCGAGCTTCCAACAACTGCCCAGCTTGTTTTTGTGCCAAAGCCAGCAGCAGCTTGACAGCAGTATCTTGCGGTTCAGCAGCGGCCACTTGGTTGAACAACCGCACCGCCCGGACGTAGTCTCCCTGCCAAAAGGCGGCCATCGCATCGGTGTAGTCTCTCTGACTGTTCGCGCTCGGAACCATGGATCCTCCCTTCACTGCTTGCCTACCTCTGTTCACGCGTCAACACAGATGCAAACGGAACGCCCCCAACACCTCAAAACCCCATGGATGCAGGCTATCCCCCCTTTTCCACATTCAGTCAAGCAAGAGTGGGCCTTTCTGCCGCCGTCTCAGGGCTTACCCTCAACAGCCTCGACACGCATCGGTAGGGGATAGATTTGGTCCAACTTTCCCCATTGTGGCTGGAGTTAGCTTGGATCTTTGATAGGAACTATACACTTTCCTCCCGCTGAGCTCCCAGGGGGCCGTCTGTCAACCCCAACGATTGGATCGCAGGATGGCCGAATGATCCAGCAATGGCAAGCGCGATCCCGTTCCGGGCACCACCCATTCCCCTCGCAAAAAAGGAGCCATGGACTCAGGAGCCGTGAGGGCAGGCCGCACCAATTCAGTCTTCAGCCACTCCATGCCTACAATTAAATCCACAGCCAAGCCCATGAGCAAATCCTGTTGATCCATCACGGCCACCACAGGAATCTCGGCTCGGTCGATGTTCAGGGGCGGGCTGATCCCCAAAAATTGCCCCAGGTCTGCAACCCAGATGATCTCGCCCCGCAAATTCAGCGTGCCCAGCAAAACTGGGGCCACATTGGGCATGGGGGTGATTTTCTCTGGGCCAATGCTCATCACCTCCACAACCGATACCGCTGGCAGCGCAAATTCCTCCCCGGTGGCAATCTTGAACTTTAGGAATAGCTCACCTTCGGGAGCCTCCATCTCCCGCAACTCTTGGGTCTCATCCCCCATCAATAAATCCAGATCCCCCAGCATGATGCTCCCCCGCATGGATAGTCTTGTGGACTGTTGATCCCGCCCCCCTCCCTGCTTAAAACGCAGAGTCGTTCTCAGGACCTACCGAAAGGCGTGGAAGCAGAAGGGGCAGCTCTCAGCCTCTCAGTAATTGCTTAATCGTACCCACCAGTTCCTGGGGCTGGAAAGGCTTGGCAATGTAGGCATCCGCTCCCTGGCGGATCCCCCAGTAGCGGTCAAATTCTTCGCCCTTGGAAGAACACATGACGATGGGCGTTTTTTGGGTGAGAGGGTCGGCCTTGAGAAGACGGCACACCTCATAGCCGTTCATGCGCGGCATGA
>NZ_JANSHQ010000665.1:0-1226 GCF_047461715.1 Synechococcus sp. R8-2
TCGCGACAGCGGTGCGGAGCACAACAGTGGGATAGAGTCTTTGGTGCTGCCCCAGTATGTTGAGGGCGTCAAGCTCCACTTTGATCTCTAGCCAGCCAGCGGCCACTGGGGATGAGGGAACACCCCTGCACCTGCTCAGGCCGACCCAGATAAACCCAAGCAAAGGTGCCGCTATCCAGTTGCACCCACTGCCGTTCGTACACCCGCGGGTGGTCTTCCAGCTCGTCCAATCGGGGCAATAGACTCAAGGGGATGCGGTAGCACTCGCCGTAGAGCCGGTTTCGGCCACGAACTGCCATCGGGTAGGGGCCGAGACTGTAAAGATCAATGTGGTTGAGGCTGTCTGTCCCCAAAAATTCTGCCCCCTGCAGCAAGCTGTGGTATTGGCCGCCCCGCAGCAGGGATCCGTAGACAAAAACCACTGTGGTCGGTTGCATAGCGTTGCGGAGTAATACAGCTGCTTCACAGTGCCTTGAAAATTAGGGAGATTGCGTCCATTTTTGGCCAATGCGCGGCTCCGACCCGGCCAGTAGGCGCTCGATGTTGCGCCGATGAGCACCGATCACATACACCCCGCCCGCCAACGCAAACAACAAATAGGGCAAAGGTTGAGCTGTTGCCCACATCACCACCGGAGCCGCCACTGCCGCCAGCAGGGAGCTGAAGGAAACGATGCGGGTGAGGGCGAGCCCCAGCAGCCAGACGCCGAAAGTTGTCAGGGCTACTGGCCAAGCCATAGCCAACAAGATCCCCAGGCTGGTGGCCACCGATTTGCCCCCCCTGAAGCCCAGCCAGCAGGAACGGCTATGGCCGATCACCGCGAACAATGCCGCCAAAACCACCCACCACGCGGATCCCAAGGCCGATCCCAGAGCCACTGCTGCTGCCCCCTTGGCAGCATCCACCAGCAACACCAGCAGGGCGGGCCCCTTGCCCAACGTCCGCAACACATTGGTTGCTCCGGTAGAGCCGGATCCCTGTTGACGAATATCGATCCCCCCCCACCAACGGCCTACCCAATAGCCGGTCGGGATGGATCCCAGGAGATAGCCCCCCAGCACCGCAAGAAGAGCCGTAAGCAATGCAGGCATAGCAGGATCTGGAACGCTCTTCCCTCACTTTGCCACAGGGTCTGGGCTGCAACTGGGATCTTGCCCCGTCCGGGAGCTTTTGGCTGCTCGCGGCCTCGTCTGCAACACCGTTACGTTCGCGCCAGCGGTGCGGAG
>NZ_JANSHQ010000666.1:0-2059 GCF_047461715.1 Synechococcus sp. R8-2
TTGACTAGAGTCATGCTCCTGCAAAGCTGCTTATACCCGGCGTAGCTATTCGAGGATTTGCGGTGGCCCCATAAGCCATTATCTTCCCAAAATCGGCCTCAGGTTCCATCCTTTCCATGACAGGATGGTAGGGATCCCGCCCCCCGGTGCATCAGATGGTTGCCCAAGCTGCTCCTACTGCCTACGAGGCCCAAACCCAAGCTCTTGCCCAATCTCTGTTCGCCTCTCTTTCGGGAGAGAAGAGATCCCTGCTGGCCCAGTGGCGGGATCAACTGCGCTGGGAGGACAAGCTGCTGGCCTGGGCGATGGAGAACCCCCACCTGCGCACCCAGTTGTTCCGCTTGATCGATGTCTTGCCCAGCCTGAAAAGCAAGGCTGAGGTGGCCCGCCATTTGCAGGAGTATCTCTTGGATCCGGCAGTAGAGTTGCCGGGGATGCTGAAGAGCCTGCTCAACTTCGCAGACCCCGACTCCCTGCCAGGACAGTTGGCTGCCAGCACTCTCACCGCTGCTGTGGAAGCTCTGGCCCGCCGCTATATTGCCGGAGAAACCCTGCAGCAAGTCAGCAAAACTCTGGAAGCTCTGCACCGGCAGGGTATGGCTTTCACGCTGGATTTGCTGGGGGAAGCCGTCATCACCGAAGCGGAAGCCCAATCCTATCTGGATCGCTATCTGCAGGTGATGGAGCATTTGGCAAAGATGGTCAAAACCTGGCCACAACCGCAGCCGGTGCCGCAAGTGTCGGTAAAGCTGACAGCCTTCTATTCCCAGTTCGATCCCATCGATCCCCTGGGGGCCAAAACCAGAGTGGGGGAACGGATTCGCGTCCTGTTGCGCCGGGCAGAAGCTCTGGGAGTCGGGATCCATTTCGACATGGAGCAGTACCGCTACAAATCCCTCACCCTGGCCATTTTGCAGGAGCTGCTGCTGGAGCCGGAGTTCCGAGGCCGCACCGACGTTGGCCTGACGCTGCAGGCCTACCTGCGGGATAGCTACACCGATCTGCAAAACCTGATCGCCTGGGCCAAAGAGCGGGGATCCCCGGTGACGGTGCGCTTGGTCAAGGGGGCCTACTGGGATCAAGAGACCATCCTGGCGGCGCAAAAGCACTGGCCACAGCCGGTTTACAACAGCAAGTCTGCTACCGACGCCAACTTCGAGCGCATGACCCAGCTTTTGTTGGAGCACCACACCCATCTCCACGCCGCCATCGCCAGCCACAATGTGCGCTCTCAGGCCAAAGCCATTGCCATCGCCCAAGCGCTGGAGGTGCCCCAGTCTGCTTTTGAACTGCAGGTGCTCTATGGCATGGCCGATCCCCTGGCCAAGGCCTTGGTGCAGAAGGGACAGCGGGTGCGGGTGTACTGCCCCTACGGGGAGCTGCTGCCGGGTATGGCCTACCTGATCCGGCGCTTGCTGGAAAACACCGCCAACACCTCTTTCCTGCGGCAAAGCGTTCAGGGCTACAACCCCGAGCAGCTGTTGGCCCCGCCGGTCTTGGACGAGGGATCCGTTTTCCAGGCTCCTTCTCTCTCGTTTGCCGCCGCTCCCGATACGGATTTCAGCCAGCCCCAGCAGCGGGATCCCTTTTTTCAGGCATTGGACGAGATCCGGCCTCAACTGGGTCAGAGGGTTCAGCCCTGGATTGCCGGAGAATATCGCCCCACTCGACAAGCGATGCTCTCCCTCAACCCTGCGGATCCCCAACAGGTGGTAGCGGAAATTGGGTTGACCGAGCCGGAACAGGTGGAGCAAGCCTTGGCAGCGGCCCAAGCCAGCTTCCCCAGCTGGAGGCGCACCCCCGTTGCCGTGAGGGCGGGGATCCTGCGGCGGGTGGCGGAGCAAATCGAAGCCCAGCGGGCGGAGCTGGCTGCCTGGATGGTGCTGGAGGTGGGCAAGCCCATTGCCCAGGCCGATGGGGAAGTTTCCGAGGCCATCGATTTTTGCCGCTACTACGCCCAACAGATGGAGGCTCTGGAGCGGGGACGGGAGTGCAACCTGCCCGGCGAAACCAACCATTACCACTACCAGCCCCGCGGTGTGGCGGTGGTGATCGCCCC
>NZ_JANSHQ010000667.1:0-3276 GCF_047461715.1 Synechococcus sp. R8-2
AGCAAAGAGCGGATGATCAAGGCGTAGTAGGCGGGAACTCGAAAGGGAAAGTCGTACATCACCCCCGAGAGCCGATCGGTGATGCTCTTGAAATTCAGTTCGGAGACCGATTTGCCCATCGCTTCGGCGAAGACAGCTTCCAGAGCAGGGATGATGGGAGTCAGGTCGGTATCTGGATCCAGGAACTCCAAGTCCACGTAGTCTTGGGCCAGCCCGGCAAAGTCTCGGTTTACCAAATGCACAATCGCCTTGATCAGGCCGTAGCGCTGATGGGGCGCGATGGTGCTCATCATGCCGAAATCGATATAGGCCAGCCGCCCGTCGTACATGGCCAAGAGGTTGCCCGGGTGGGGATCGGCGTGGAAAAAGCCATTTTCCAAAAGCTGCTTGAGGGAGCAATTGACGCCGATCTCGATCAAGTGCCGTCCATCCAGCCCCGCAGCAGCGATTTTGTCAACCTGAGTCAGCTTGATGCCATCAATCCACTCCATCGTCAGCACCTTGGTGCGGGTGTACTCCCAGTAAATTTTGGGAGCGTAGATGGAGGGGTGACGGTACAGCGCCAGGAACCGCTCGGCATTGCGGCCCTCCTGCGTGTAGTCCATTTCTTCGTAGAGGCGCCCGGCAAACTCATCGACGATGCCCACCAGGTCGCTGCGGATGCGGCGGAAAGTGCGTTTGGCCCAGGCGGCCAGGCTGCGGACAATATACATGTCGAGAGAGATGCGCCCAATCAAGTCGGGCCGCTGCACCTTGACGGCGACTTTCTCTCCGGTATGCAAGTAGGCTTGGTACACTTGCCCCAAGCTGGCGGCGGCAATCGGCTCGGGGCTGATCTCTCGAAAGATTTTGTCTACGGGTTTGCCGATTTCCGACTCGATGAGGGCAAAAGCGATGGCATTGTCAAAGGGGGGCAGCTCATCCTGCAGTTTGGCCAGTTCCTCCAGAAACAGGGGCGAAACCAGATCGGGACGGGTGGAGAGGGCTTGGCCGATTTTGATGGCTGTCGGCCCCAATTCCGTGAGGATCTCCCGTAGCCGGGCCGCATGTTTGGGGCGATTCTTCAGTTCTACTCCCCGCCAGCGATCCCAAAACACCCAGGCCAACAAGCCCAAAAAGGGGGTGATCAACTGAAACAGGCGCCGCACCACCAGATCCCAGCGCCCTCGATATTGCTTGGCCAACTGCTCTGGGTCGTAACGCAAGCTTGGCTCAGGAACCACCCCCAGATCTGCCGGAGGGATGGAGACAGCCCCAGAACCCAAGCCATCCTGCCTCGCTGCTATTGTCACTACCGGTGTTGCGCCCATAGATGCCCCAACGGATTCCGTAACACATCTTAACTTGCTGGCTCAGCCTGGCGACCCTCGGAGACAGCCACCAGCCTGCTCGATTGGGTTTGAAAAGGCGGGACGAACCTTCGGAATAAGGATCTTCAGTCTTTTCCCTGAGGAGTTGACAGCAGCCCACCTCTGGGGATCCCCACCAAAACTAGAATGGGAAAACTGCGCTCTCTGCCTCTGTGTCTGGATCTCCCCCTCTACGGCCTGCCGAGCCGAGTGTGACCGGATTTGCAGCCCTTAAGGCGCGCCACGTGCTGTTGGCCTTCTTGGTGATCAACCTGGGGGTAGGCTTGGGAGCCATCGCCTTGGCCCAGCTGTTTCATCTCCCATCTGACGATCCTCTGCTGGCCGACTTTGTCTATTGCGCTACATTTGTCCTCACCTGTATCTGGAGCTGGCGACGGGGGCAGCAAGCCCATCTGCAGATGAGACGGCTGTGGGGCAACTGGCGGGCTGCTATTCCTTGGGGATCCCTGCTGCGGGTGGTGCCGGCTTTGGTAGTGCTCTCCCTGGGCACAACTTTGTTGATGCTCTACCTGGTATCCCTGCCTGCGCCGGAGCTGGCGGAGTCGATGCTGCACTCACTGGGGGAAGAGGATAGGGAAACGGCCTGGCCGCAGATGTATCAGGGGTTGCGCTGGCTCTCGATTGGGGTGGTGGCCCCCATAACGGAGGAGTGGCTGTTTCGCGGCATCTTGCTACACCGCTGGGGCCTCAAGTGGGGCCTCTCCAGAGGTCTGCTGGCTTCTTCTGGGGTATTTGGCCTGCTGCACCCCAACCCCGTCGGGTTGACGGTGTTCGGCCTGGTGATGGGCCTGTTCTACCTGCAGACCCGCTCCCTGACCTTGCCTGTCTTGGCTCATGCCTTGAACAATCTCTTGGCTTTAGCGCCGGGATCCCTAGGAGGGGGAAGGATGGAACCAGCTGATCCAGTCGGGGCTTTCCACCTCTACTTTGGCCTGTTCTGTCTGGGGATAGCTGGGTTCATTTTGGTTCCCTTCGTCCGCTTCCATTGGCCGGAGCGTGGGGCTTGCTTGCCCTATTTCCTGAACCGCTGAGTATTGACTTCCTCACACTTTCCCTCCTGTCTGACGGACTTGTCTGACAGAAGAGCGCTGCCGTGGGATCCCCATGGGAAGTGGCGGAGGTTTGATTGATAAGGAATGCAAAGAAAACGCCAAAAACTGTCACTCGATCTCGGGAAAAAGCTGTGTGGATGGGGATATCCTGAAATAGGCAGCAACAGATTCCAGTGCAAAGTTTAGCTGTGGCTCGCTGGCCGATGGGGTAGTCGTTGGGCCGGGGGTCAGCCCAGAGGGTCAACATGGAAAGGCGGTCTTTTCTGCAAAAACTCCTCCTGGTTGCTGCCGGTCTTGGCCTATCCCCTGGCTGGTTGAGGGGCCGGGCTGAGCGATATGGGCAAGCTTTGGCGGCTGGCTCCCGCAAGCTGGCTGTTCTCATCGGTATTAACCGCTACCTTGGCGAGGGATCCGCGCTACAAGGGTGTTTGACAGATGTGGAGTTGCAGCGGGAGCTACTCCTCTATCGCTTTGGTTTTGACCCGGCAGACATTCTCACCCTTACCGATGGGGCAGCCACGCCGGCTGGGATCCAATCGGCCTTTGCAGAGCACTTGGGGGGTCAAGGTCACACGGCTGAAACGGTAGTGGTGCAGTTTAGCGGCTATGGCCAGTGGCGGCTGGGATCCGCGCCCAACTGTTGGCAGCCGGTGCTGCTGTTGTCTGGCTCTGAGGGAGTGGCAGCAATGGAGCTAGACAGCTTTTTCCGGCTTTTGGAAGGCTTGGGCACTGCCCAGATCACCACCCTTCTGGACTGTGGCTTTACCTATGTCTCGCCGTCGGTGCGAGGCAACTTGCAACTGCGTTCCCGTCCCCCAGCCGCGATCTCGGACTCCAAGGACTCCGTCCCGCTG
>NZ_JANSHQ010000668.1:0-1680 GCF_047461715.1 Synechococcus sp. R8-2
AAGCGTTGCGTAGCAATATGGAAAGATTTGTGGAGTGGAAGACTTAGCGTTCCAGGCTGCCCATGGAGTCCTTGGCCGTTGGATCCTCGGGAGCAGACCAGAACTCATAGGCTGCTTGCGACAAGCTGGCGATCAGCCCTTCGGCTCTGGGATCGTTGGGGGTTTCTCGCTTCACCCACACCGCCGCCACATAGCGCCGCCCGTTGGGCAAATCCAGGATCCCGGCATCTCCCACCACGGAGCCCAGGGTTCCCGTTTTGTGGGCAATGCGCACCTCTTGGCCCAAGTTGGGCCGGAAGTAGGAGAGCCGTTGGGTGCGCCAGAGAATGTCCAGAAAACGGTCGCGGCTGCGGCGGCTGAGCATGCGCCCCTGTTCCACCTGGCTGAGCAACCAAACCATGTCGCGCGGGCTGCTGGTGTTGGTGCCCTCCAGATCCGGTAGCCACCATGAAATTTGCGTGTGTTGTAGCCCCCACTGCCGAAATTTTTGGTTGAGAGCCTCCTGCCCACCCAGGCGATCGATGATCAGATTGGTGGCGAAGTTGTCGCTGAGGGTGATCATCAGGGTGGCCGCTTCCAAAGCAGAAACCTGGGATCCCAGCGGGCGGGTTTGCAGCACGCCTGCCCCCCCTCCCTTGAGATCTTCCCGCAGGGTGAGCCTCTCATCCAGCCGCACCTGCCCGGTTTCCACAGCCTGGAAAAAAGCCAAGAGAATGGGGATCTTAATCACACTGGCGGCAGGAAAAGCCTGATCCGGCCTAACCCCGGCAAAGGCGCCGGTTTCCACCTCCCAAAACAGGGCTCCTGCCGTCAAACCCGGTTGGTCGGCCAAAGCGGCCAAGCGCTCCTGCAAAGCCGGGATCGCTTCTCCCGGCAGAATGTCACTTGGCAATGCCGGCGGGGGAGGATCCCCAAGCTGCGTCGTGGACTGTTCTGTCCGGCCAGCGGTGGTCGATTGCAGCAGTTGCGAGAGGCCCGCCATCGTCAGGCCCAGGATGAGACTTAAGCTCAGTCCCCTGAGCAACACTTGCCCGAGAGATGGAGAACGTCTCAAGCGGCGAGGCCGGGCAGCCCGTTGGCGCAGACGAGCAATGGCTTTCTGGCGAGCAAGACGCAGCGGTTGAGGACGGGAAACCAATAGGGATCCCCTAGGGGCAGGAAGCAGGCGACCAGAACCTGTTTGCGGCTTTGACCCCTCTGGAGGCGGGACGGCGTTCTTGGCAGGTTGTGGAGGGCGGCGGGGATCCCGCGACTTCTCTGGCAAAGGCCTACGGCCCGCTAGCGCGGATGGATCGGTGCCTTTCTTCTCCCTTGCTCTGGTCATAAGAACGATTGCCTTAACACCATACTTCTGACAGACACTGCTGGCAGTTTCACCGACTCCACTCCGGTGAGCTTGGCTTAATTAAACCCACATTAAACCCACAAATTGGCCAACCTGCCCTGACCTAGATTGCAAAACGCCCATCAAACCGTCCTCGCGACACGAAGCCTAGCAACAACCCCGCCAAAGGCAGGATGAGTCCCTGTTGCCAGAGCATCCACTCGGAGTCGTTTTAAAAACTTAGGTTGATCCGTGACCCCCCTTTCCCTCTGGAAGAGGGGCTGGGAATAGTCGCGGAAGCGGCGCGGAGCGCTTTTGCCAAGTCCAGGAAAACCGTCAGCTAGAAATCGCAGGAG
>NZ_JANSHQ010000669.1:0-2662 GCF_047461715.1 Synechococcus sp. R8-2
ATCCAAGCCCAAATCCAAAGCGGCTGAGAGCGTGGCCGGCACCGGATCTGGAATAGGGGCTTGCTGGGAATTGGCCCAAACCGGCCGCTCAGGCACCAGTCCAGCCCAGAGGAGCAGCATACCCAGGCGAAGCCCTTTGCCAGACTGTCTCACCACCTGCAACCACATTCATTGCGTCCCTACTGTAGCTGCTTTCCGAGAGATTCTCCACGCAGACGGGCAGAGCCAAAGGGCGGCAACAACACCTCAAAGACGGCCCAGCGACAACAGAAAGCCTAGCTGCTCCGGCTGTTGGCAACCACCCGCAAGCGCTCGACCAATTTTTGCAGTTGCCGTTCAAACTGCAGACTTTCCCGCTGTAGCTGACTGACTTTCTCACAGCTATAGAGAACGGTGGTGTGATCTTTTCCCCCAAAGTAATCGCCAATTTTGGGCAAGCTGAGGTTGGTGTAGTGGCGCATCAAAAACATGGCAATTTGCCGTGCTTGGCTGATGTCACGCTTGCGGGAGGATCCCAGTAAACTTTCTCGGTCGATGCCGAATTCTTCACAGACCACATCGGTAATCATGTCGGCGGTGATCTCTTTCGGCTCGCTGGGGGGATTGAGGATGGGCTGAATCGTCTCCACGCTCATCGGCAAGCCAGAAATGGAAACATAGGCGACGGCGCGGATCAGGGCACCTTCCAGCTCGCGGATGTTGCTGGTGTAGGTGGTGGCAATGTACTCGATCACGTCGGCGGGCAGGTTCATCCCCTCGTACTCGGCTTTCTTCTTGAGAATGGCCATGCGGGTTTCGATATCCGGCGATTGAATTTCGGCAATCAGGCCCATCGAAAACCGAGAACAGAGACGTTCCTGCAGACGCGGGATCAGATGAGGAGAACGGTCGGCGGCCAGCACAATCTGCTTGCCGGACTCGTGCAGGGTGTTAAAGGTGTGAAAAAACTCCTCTTGGGTGTACTCTTTGCCTTCGATAAATTGAACGTCATCCACCAATAAAATATCCACATCCCGATAGTGCTCCCGGAAAGACTGCATGCTGTCTCGCCGGATGGCATCGATTAAATCGTTGGTAAACCGTTCGGTGGACACGTAAAAGACTTTGGCCTGTGGATTTGCCTCTAGCTGGTAGTGGCCAATGGCCTGCATCAGGTGGGTTTTGCCCAGACCCACCCCACCGCAGAGAAACAGGGGGTTGTAGGCGCGCCCAGGCTTGTCGGCCACAGCCAGAGCTGCAGCGTGAGCCATGCGGTTGTTGGGGCCAACCACAAACCGCGAGAAGGAATACTTGGGGTTGAGATCCGGCGCCCGCATGGGCAGGCTGCCGCCGACTTCCAGTCCTAGGGTGGTGGAGGCAGGTAAGCTGCCGGCTCTGCCCGATGTTGGGGAAATGGTTCTTGAAGGGGGTTCTGCCTCGACAGAAGCGTGGGGGGAAACGGAAAACTCCACCTGCAAAGGGATCCCGGCTACCCGCTGCACCACCTCGGTGATGGTGGAAGCGTAGTGCTTTTGCAGCCAGCCCCGTGCCCATTCGCTGGGGGTACAGATGGTGAGGCGGTTGTCCACCAACGATTCAGCCCGCGCCGTTTTGATCCAAGCCTCAAAGGTTGGGCGGCTGAGCTGCACCTGCAGATGACACAGGGCTTCATCCCAGAGCTGATCCAGGGAAATATCCACACCACACACTCAGAGCGACACAGCAGAAGCCCAGAGGAAACAGCGGCGGCTTCCTCGACAGGAGCTTCGGGATTCCCAATTTAACTGCTCGGCGCGGGGTGGCCAATCTAGCAATTTTCCATTGAGTCTGCTAAGATTAACCACCTGTGATCAGTTGCCAGCAGGCTGAATGGCAGTCTGGTCAGCTCTGGCAGATGATCTTGGCTTCATTGGTTGGCTTCTCACCATGACTCAGCGTACCCTTCGTGGCACCAATCGCAGACGCATTCGGGTTTCTGGGTTTCGGGCCAGAATGCGAACGGCAACTGGGCGTCAGGTCTTGCGGCGACGGCGGGCCAAGGGGCGTTATCGCCTGGCGGTTTCCTAAGCCCTTTGGTCAGAGATTTGATTTGTCTTGGTTTTTTGGAGCGTTGCAGCCCAAAACTCGCTGACTTCTGGGGCAGACTCTCCTCGGTGCCCAATGTTGCCGGCTCCTCATCGATTGCGGGATCGACGAGCTTTTCAGGCGCTCTACCAGGGGGGCCAACGTCGTTCCGGTGCAGGCTTGACCCTGCTGTTTCAGCCGATGCCCGCAGGGTGCGAAGGGATCCCTAGCCAAGTGGGGCTGGTGATCGGCAGAAAGGTGAGCAAATCTGCCGTAAAGCGGAATCGGCTGCGCCGCCAGTTGCGAGAAATCTTGCGCCCCCTGTGCCCAAACCTGAAACCCGGATACCGGCTGCTGTTTATCTCCAAGGCAAACTTACTGACCTACCGCTGGCCGGAGCTGAGGGCGGAGGTGCATCGTCTTCTCCAAAAGGCCGACCTGCTCGTCAGCACAGATGTAGACTCAACAGGTGCAGACTCAGATGCCAAGCCGTCCTAAGAAACTTGAGCTGCACAGGTTTTTGCTACCCATGCTAGCCTGTTGCCATCATCTGCCGGTGGCCACGCTAGATGTGGGGTGTGATGTACATCAAGCGGATTGAGCTGACCCGATTTAAGTC
>NZ_JANSHQ010000670.1:0-2008 GCF_047461715.1 Synechococcus sp. R8-2
TCCGCGCCCCTTTCAAAACCACCACTGCTCCACTCTGGGCTGCCGCCCTTTGGGCTGCCTCGATGCGATCCCCAAGCGGGATCCCCGGAAAAAGCCGCCGAAATTCCCCCAGGTGGGGGGTGAGGATGGCCTGGATCCCGTTTTCTGGCAGGCGCTCTACCCCCATCTCCGCCAGAGCATTGAGGCCATCGGCATCGATCACCCAGGGGATCCCGGCCCAATCCCGCAGCAGGATCTCCAGCAGGGGCAAACGGGTTTCTCCCAAGCCCGGCCCCACGGCCACCGCCTGAAAGGGTTTCTCGGCAACCTGGGGCAAAGCGGGGATCCCCTCCCAGGCATAGACCAAGACTTCCGGCAGGGCGCTGTGGATCACTCCTTTCAACTCCGCCGGCGCCGCCATCGTCACCATGCCCACCCCGCTGGCGCGGGATCCCAGCCCCGCCAACAGGGCCGCCCCGGCATAGGCCGCCGAGCCTGCCACCCCTAGCAGGGATCCCTGGCGGTATTTGTGGGTATCCAAAGGGGGATCCGCGGGAAAGTGCTGCCAAGGCCGCAGCAACAACCGGGGAACCTCATCCTCTGGGCAGGCCCAAGGGGGGATCCCAAAATCAACGCGACGTAACCGTCCTACCCAAGGCAGAGCTGCTTCCTGCCACAGCCCCCGTTTCCAAAGGCCAAGGGTATAGGTATGGCTGGCGCGAATGCAGCAGCCCCAGACTTCCCCGGTTTGGTCGTTGAGGCCAGACGGCAAATCCAGGCTAAGGATGGGGATCCCACTGCCATTGGCCCACCCCACCGCCCCCGCCCAAGGCTCCCCCAAGGGTCGGTTCAAACCGATCCCAAACAGGGCATCGATGAGCAAATCGCAATCGGCCAGCTCCTCAAGCTGCCCCACAAACTCCGCCCCCAGCGCCTTGAGATAGCGGGCGTGGTCTGCCGTTAGGGGCTTGAGTTCTGGCTTGCCCAGCCACACCTTCACCGACTTTTGGGCCAGCCATAGCTCCCGCCCAACCACCAACCCATCCCCACCGTTGTGCCCTGTCCCACAGAGGATCCCAATGCGATGGGCTTGCGGAAAATCCTTCTGCAACTGAGCAACAACGGCCAGCCCCACCTTCTCCATCAGAGCGGCAACGGGCATGCCGGCAGAGAAGATCTGCTCCTCAATGCGCTGCATCTGTGCGGAACTGACCAGGCTGATGGCCGGATTGAACTGGCAACGAGAACCCATATCGCTACGCAACGCTGTTGCAACCGGCGGCATTGCTGAGGGGAGATGGCTCATGGCTAAGTTGCGCTAATCGAGCTTAGCTCTATCACATTCCCATCCGGATCCCGGACGAACACTGCCGCTCGCCCGGAAGCGCTCGGTTGCACCTCATACCCTTCCTGCCGCAGGCGAGCCTTCACCGCTTCCAAGTCATCTACCCCCAGCGCCACATGGGGATTACGCCCCCACTTTGAGGATCCCGTTCCGCTTCGCTGCCGTGGATCCATCGGCTCCTCGGCCACGATTAAATGAATTTGGGAGGAACCCACTTGATACCAAGCGCCGGGAAAGTCAAACGGCAACCGTTCCACCTTGGGGATCCCAAGCACCGTTCCGTAAAAATGTTCGGCTCTGGCCAGATCGCTCACCCAAAGGGCGGTGTGCAGGTGATGATAGGTTGGCTTTTGGGGGGCAGTCATTGTCTTGTTGGGAAATCTTGACCGTGGGGCTTTGCAAGGCCGACGCGAACATCAATATTTTCTCCGAACGGCAAGCCAAACCCGTAAGCTAAGGTGGAGCTAGCGCACCCGCGACAACCGTATCTTTGTTTTCGCACAGGGGTTGGCCCATGGGATCCCGCACCAAGTTTTTCGGCACGGTCTTGGCCATGCTGGCCGTGAACAGCATCTACATGCAGTTGCAGCAGCTTTCCCTGAGGCTGGAGGAAAGGGATCCCGCTCCCTCTGAGCAGTCTTCTCCAGAGCCTCAAAGCAGCCAGGACTCCGTCCCGCCAACGCG
>NZ_JANSHQ010000671.1:0-635 GCF_047461715.1 Synechococcus sp. R8-2
TCCGCACCGCTGACGCGAATGCATCTGGGATGGCCATCTTTGTTCTCCCGTGGTTAACAGCCCCCTCGCCCTACTGGCCAGTTATGTAGCGGTAGGACAGGGCTCTACATCCCATTTTTTGCCAAACTCAATCGTAGGACTGGGATCCCGGCGACAAAGTGCTCCCCACCGCTAACGCAAACGGCAAGGGAACAGAAAGCAACAACTAGGCAGCGCGGGCAGGCGGGGACATAAAGCTGGGGGGAATGGACTCGGGAACATACCTTTGCAAAATATCCTCGATGGTCTGCATCGCTTCCGCATCCAACGACCAGCCCCAAAGGCCGGATATCGCTTCCAGATGATGGGGTTTGCGCGCCCCCCACAGTGCCACACTCACCCCTGGTTGATCCAGCAGCCAGCGCACCGCCAACTGAGCCAAGGTCTTGCCATAGCGATCCTGAGCAAACTGGCTCAATGCCTCTGCCGCCTTTAGGTACTGGGAGTAGCGCGGTTCAACAAACTTGGGATCGATCCCGGCGCGCATGTCCCCTGGGAGGAAGGTGGTTTGCGGCGTCATCCGTCCGCTCAGCAGACCTCGGCAGAGGGGACTGTACACCAAAGTGTGAATGCCGTGCTGATACATTTACGCTGAA
>NZ_JANSHQ010000672.1:0-1273 GCF_047461715.1 Synechococcus sp. R8-2
GTCCCGCTGGCGCGATCAGCACTCCCAGCGGCGGCTGTTTGTGTGGTTTGAGTACATCCTCTCAGACGAACAGCAAGAACGGGTGGACGAATATCAAAACCAGCTGGAAGCCTTTTGGGCCAACCCAGAAGCGGGGGTGATCGGTTTTGACTACGCCACCCGCCAACATGGGATCCGACACGTTCTCACTTACCCAGTCTGTTTGTTCTATGCTCGCCGCGCCAAGTATTTGGCAGCCTTTGGCCAGCTTCCCACCCCCGAAGGATCCCTGGGCTGGCACAATTTCCGCTTAGATCGGATCCAGTCTGAGCGCCTGGCGGTGATTCCCTGGGACGCTCCTTCCATTCCGCCAGAGCTGGCAACCCGCAAACGGCAGAGGAAGCTGCCCAGCCCGGAAGAAGTCCAAGCAGCATGGGAAGAAGCCTGGGGATCCGATTTTTACCTGCCCAAGGCATTGTTGATCCTTCGATTTTCCCCGGAGTTTGCCCGTCGCTATGTGGAAAGCACAGTGCGACATCCCACCTTCCAGCCCATTGCCTACAAGCGGATCCCGGCTTTGGTGCAGCAGGCAGTGGCGGATGCGCGGGAGCGCGAACAGATTTTGAACATTGTCCGGCAAAGACCAGCCAGCGACCGGTACTTCCGCGCCTGGGTACGGGTGGGAGATACCAATTTCACCATGCGCCTGCGGGATTGGCGGCCCAACGGCGAGGTGATCGCTCCCCCGGCCTACCGGGAACAGATGGCTCGGGAAGCCCAGGCAGAGCTGCAGTTTTATCGCCCCGACCTGAAGCTTTCTTGACCTTCCTGCCCATGACCACCCTCTACCTAACCGAGCCGGGGACTGTGGTTCACTGCCAAAACCAAACCCTGCTCATTCGCCGCCGTGGTCAAGAGCAGCTTTGCCGCCTTGCGGAGGTGGAGCTGGTGGTGGTGTTGCCCGGGATCCAATTGACCAGCGCAGCTTTGGCCCAACTGCTGGATCGAGGCATCGAAACCATTTTTTTGCGTGCGGATGGCGGTTTTCGCGGTCGCCTGCAGGGATCCTTCTCCACCAACTCTGAGATCCGTCTGGCCCAGTATCAGCGGGCCTACTCCCCCTGAGGGCTGAGGTGGGCCAAGGTGATTGTGCGCGGCAAGATTCGCAACCAACGGGCAATTCTACAACTGCACAACCGGGCTACCCGCGGCCAAATTGCCCCCTTACAGGAGGGTATTGATGTTATCGCCGCCTACCTGCAACAGTTGGATCGCTGATACATTTACGCTGAAC
>NZ_JANSHQ010000673.1:0-1477 GCF_047461715.1 Synechococcus sp. R8-2
TAAGCGGGACGGAGTCCTTAACGGATGGGAAACTGGAGACGGTCGCTTCTAACCCATTCATGGACTGAGCATCAAAAAGGGGGCGGCTTGCCAGAGGCTTATCTATTCTAGTTGAGGGCCGCATCAGCGTTGCGGAGCAATAGAGCCGTAGCCACGGCCAACGCGGTGGCCGCCCAGCTCCAGGGATCCCTGCCAGCCGCCGTCGAAAACAGAGGCGCTTGTCCATAGCCCCGCAGGCGCAAAGCCTGATAAACCCTCTGCGAGCGCTCGTAGCTGCGAACCAACAGGGTGCCCACCGAAGCGGCCAGAAAGGGCAGATCTTGTCTTAGAGACGGCCCAGGACGCCACAGGGATCCCCGCGGTCGCCAACCCCTCAGCCTGGCTGCCCGTTGCATCTGCTGCCACTGAGCGGCCACCTCCTGCAAATAGCGCTGGGTGAGCCAGGCCAGTTCCAGCAGGAGGTCTGGGATCCCCAGGGCCCGCAAAGCTGCCAACAGTTCCGATGTGGGGGTGGTCTCCAGCAGCAGCATCGTGAGGGCAAATAGGGCCAGCCCTCTCCCCCCAATGCGAAGCGCCATCTGCAGCCCCTCCCAACGCAGAGCCAGGGATCCCCAGCGCCACAGGATGGTTTCCCCCGCCCAGAAGGGTAGGATCCCCATCAACCCTGCCACCAACAGCCCTGGGGCTGCCAGCCGCCTCAGCCCGAGGCTCCAAGGCAATCCCGACAGGCTCCACAGTCCAGCCACCAGCGCCCAGATGAGCGGCAAGAGGGCCAGGCACCTCACCGAGGCGAAAGCCGCCATCAGCGCCATCAGGCCCAGCACCTTGGGCAGAGGTTGCCACCGGTGCAGCCAGGAAAGGGGTTTGGAGGGGTGAGGATGGGATTGTTGACCGCGCCAGCAGCAAGGGATCCCTGAGCCGGCTTCATCTCTTGCCATACTCTCCCAGCAGCGCCGGTTGTACCCGCTGCAAAAACAGCACCACCCAACTGGCGAACAACCCCTCCACCACCATCAGGGGGATGTGGGCCACCACCAAGCTCCCAAGAGCCAGACGACCGGCTTCTGTGGAGAGGATCCCGCTGCCAGCGTCAACCACAGCAGCCATGACCACCCCGTAAAACAACAGCACTGCTAGACCCACCCCAACCGCTCCCGCCAAGAAGGCAGACACTCCGGCCCCCATCACCCGACGGCCTGCCCGAAAAATCCCACCGGCCAGGAGCGCCGGGATCCCCATAATGGCGGCGTTGATGCCCAATGTGGTCAGGCCCCCATGGCCAAAGGCCACCGCCTGAAAAAACAAGCCCACTACAATCGCCGGATAGGCCAAAGCCCCCAACATCAGACCCATCAACCCGTTCAGCACCAGATGCAGGCTGGCCGGGGGAAAGGGCAGGTGAATCGAAGAGGCCACAAAAAAGACAGCCGTGAGCAAAGCCGCTTTGGGCAACTGGTCGCGACAGCGTTGCGTAGCA
>NZ_JANSHQ010000674.1:0-1453 GCF_047461715.1 Synechococcus sp. R8-2
GGTCATTTCGATTCAAACTGGGGCACTGACCCACGCCTAAAACCTTTACTTTCAGAGCGGCGGGAGCTTTGGCAGGATGAGTACGTCGTTCTCAGCCCCCTGTTGGGATGGGGCAATACCCCGATTAGCCCAAGATGTCTATACAGCGGCGAATCAATACCTCGCTCATGCGTTGGCGGTAAAGGGCGCTGGCCCGAAAATCCGCGATCCAGCCGTGGGCTTGCTCTGCCAAAAGTTGGGGAAGATGTTCTGGATGGGGCCGGGATCCCAGCCGCACCAGTTGTGGGGGTGAAAGGGCGGCATTGAGCCCGAAGCGATAATCGCCTGAGTCGGGATCGCGCGATCCGGCAACGATCACCAAGGCGGGATCCGTTTGGGTGATGCCGAGCCGCTGAAAGGTGCTGGGGCCGCGCAGCCGTTTTGGGCCGGGATCCAGATGGATCGCAAGGCTTCGCCCAGCTGCTGCAGAGTTTGTTGGGGGCCGATTTGAAAGTCCTGAGCGGGGATGTGGCGCAGGGATCCCTGCAGATCGATCAGCGTGTAGGTGGCCTCAAGGGCGATCAACACGGGCGCTACGACACCGACACTCAGGGCCAGACAGAGATTTCCCCCTATCGTTGCCAGGTGGGCCACTTTGAAAGAGGCCAAAGATGCCATTCCCTCGCACAGGGCGCGGATCCCTGGCCAATGGGGTGGCCAATCGTATTGCAACAGTTGCTGGAAGGTACAGGTTGCCCCCAGTTTTAGCCCTTCTGCGCTGATTTCCAGCTCATTCCAGCCCAGAGGATGCAAATCGACCAGTCCCCGCAGGTGGGGTTGCGGCTGTGAGAAGAGCCAAGTCCCCCCGGCCAGCCAGTTCCAGCCGGGATCCCATGCGGTCAAGTCCTCAAGCTGTTGGGGACGAATGTAGGTGTGCAGATGGTGCAGATCCATGGGTTCTCTCAGGCAGGGATCCGGACTGCAGGCTTCAGGGGGCTAGAGAGCTTCCTGAAAGCATTGGGCGAGGGCCTGGCATAGCTCAGGGACAACATCAGCAGGCCAAAAACCTTCTCCGCGCCGGCCTTGATGCAATTGCACATAGAGACCCCAGGCAGTGGCGCTGCCGCTGGCAATCAACGTCAAAGCAGGGCAAGTCTGCTCCAGCGTAATGCCCTCCTCCGCCATCAGTTGGGAGGCGATGGCCTCCATATCCTGCTGCAGGCGCTGCACCCCCTGCACAAACGCTTGCCACTCCTCCTGAGTGAGCTCCAGCGCCCAGGCTTCTCCCCCCACCAGCGCAACAAAAGGGGAACGGGTGGGATCCCAGCCCAGCCGCCAGCCGGATCCCTTGTGCAGAGAAGAACGAGCCAAGTAGGAACTCCGTCCCACTGTCGCGATTGGGAATCCATCACCGTTGTTGGCAACAGACAGGCAAGGAAAAGCATCCATGGTGCTGATACATTCACGCTGAACT
>NZ_JANSHQ010000675.1:0-814 GCF_047461715.1 Synechococcus sp. R8-2
CCGTCCCGCTGGCGCGATCAGTGGCCTAGGCGTCTCACCCTAACTTGAAACCACCATATCGCCAAAGTCGCCAAAGAGAGAAGGGATCCTCACTAGGAAAACACAGCCTCCAGCGCCTGCAAGGTCTTTTTCACCTTGGCCTGGGCTGCCTCCACCTCGGGTTGGTCATAGGCTTTGGCGGCAAAGTCTAGTTGTTCTAAGCTGCGGCCCATCTCCTTAGCCAGGCGCAGCACTTCCCGCTTTTGTTTATCTGGCAGGGTAGCCGCCAGGCCAGTCAAGGTCTTACGAGTGAGTCCCATCGGCCCGTGGATGTAGGAGCGGATCTCCAACCAGTCCTCCGCCTCCACCAGGCTTTGCAGCCGCTCTACCTGTTGCTCCAGTTGTTGCAGCTCTCGGGGCAGGCCAGCAGCCGCTTGCACAGAAAGGGATCCCAGCCACAGCCCCAATGTCAGGATGGCAACCAGCAACACACTCCGCCAGCGACAGATCATCACATACCTCCCACATGCCTGCAACAGGCTTGACTTCTTGGCCATGATTGCCATCAGCTTTTTGGCAATCATTTGGTAATCAAATGAATAGTTTACCCGCTGGCTGCACCTCAGCCCCTTGGCTGCCTCTCGAAGAGCACAGCAAATCGGTTAGGCTAGGGATGTAAAAGAATGTAAATGGCACTCTCATGCAACGCATCATCCTCATGACCGGCAAGGGTGGAGTCGGCAAAACCTCGATGGCGGCGGCGACCGGCTGGCGTTGTGCCGAGATTGGCCTGAAAACTTTGGTGCTGAGCACAGATCCGGCCCACTCTTTGGCC
>NZ_JANSHQ010000676.1:0-2120 GCF_047461715.1 Synechococcus sp. R8-2
CTACCCGCTGTTTCATCCCTCCCGAAATTTGCGAGGGATATTTCTGAGCGGCTTCCCCCAGCCCCACCAAATCCAAATGTTCTTCCACAATTCGATGCTTTTCCGACTGGCTCTTTTGGGGAAATACCGACCGAACAGCCAAATAAACATTTTCATAAACCGTGAGCCAAGGCAACAGGGCATACCCTTGAAACACTACCATGCGCTCCGGGCCAGGAGCTGTAATCGGCTGCCCTTTCAGCTTCACCGAGCCACTGGTGGGCTGGGCAAATCCGGAAACCATATTCAGCAGGGTGGTTTTGCCACAGCCGGAATGCCCAACCAAGCAGACAAACTCTCCCTCGTTCACACTGAGGTTGATATCTCGCAAGACGGGATAATCCCCCTTGGGAGTTGAGTAGGTCTTGCTGACATTCTCAAGGCTTAGGTAGGGTTCTGCAGCTACGTTCGCTGGGGTAGAGGTTGTCAAGAGGGCAGTCATCGTAGGGTGCTCCAACTCATGATTTTCTCACAACGGGGAATGTGCGTTTGCAAGGGCGCCCAAGTGGGTATCTAGAGCAACACAGGACGACGATCTAAGGCAACCTCGGCTACATAAATATCGTGCTTAATCGCCAAACTGTTGAGGTAGGCCAGGGGATCCTCACCATTAAAAGGGATCCCGTCGAACAACTGAATGGGCTGCCGCTGGTAAGACACATCCAGCCCCAGCTCGCGGGCTGCCGTACTGAATACCCCCACCTGACACACCCGCTCCACGATCTCCACCCAGTTGCGGGGGAAGGGCAGCTCCCCCCAGCGGGCCATTTGGGTCATCATCCACAGATGCTCGGTGCGGCTGGGACGGTTGCCGGCTCCGAGAAAGAAGCGGTGGTGGGCATATTCCCGCATCGGCCTGTCCAAGTCACAGATCAGACGCTGGGGATCCCCCAGATGAATGTAGGAGGGGTCGGTGCTCAGGTAGGCGCGGCGGCTGAGCAGCTCGCGAATCTCGTCGTGATGGGCCGGGTCTTCACAGTAGCGGCAGGCTTCCAACAGCGCTTTGACCAAGGCAATGTGGGTGTTGGGGTAGGCTCTGGCCCAATCTTCTCGCACCCCCAACACTTTGCCGGGATGGCCCGGCCAAATCTCCAGGTCTGTAGCCACCGTAAAGCCACTGCCCTCCAGGGCTGCCCGCAAATTCCAGGGCTCTCCCACACAGTAGCCATCGATGTTGCCGGCTGTTAGGTTGGCCACCATCTGAGCCGGGGGCAGCGTTTTCAGCACCACGTCATGATCCGGGTGGATCCCACCGGCTGCCAGCCAGTAGCGCAACAGCAAATTGTGCATAGAGCTGGGATGCACCACTCCAAAGGTGAGCCGACGGCTGGGACTATCCAGGATGTAAGCCTTCAACTGGCTGAGGGTGTGGATCCCTTGCTCGTAGAACCGCTTATGCAAGGTGATGGCATTGCCGTTGCGGGTCAAGGTGAGGGCAGTAACCACCGGCTGAGGCGGGTTATCCCCTCCGCCCAAAGACATCCACACCGGCATACCGGCGGGCATTTGGGCCGCATCCAGATAACCTCCCTGAATGCCGTCTTGGATCCCTCGCCAACTGGTTTCCCGCACCAAATTCACTTCTTCCAAGCCGTGTTTGGCAAAAAACCCTTTTTCTTTAGCTACAGCCAAGGGAGCACAGGCAGTGAGGGGCACAAAGCCAATCTCCAGGTTGATCTTTTCCAAGCCATGCCTGGCCACCACAGTGCTTCGGCGAGCACGCCATTGCTTAATCCGTTTTTGTTGGTTCAAAAAGTAGATGATCTCGCTGCGGTAGCTGTAGTAGCTGGGATGGTTGACCACATCCAGCCGACGGCGGGGCCGAGGAATGTCAATGGTCAAAATGTTCCCAATTCGGGATCCCGGCCCATTGGTGAGCATGACCACACGATCTGACAGAAGAACCGCTTCGTCCACATCGTGGGTGACCATGAGAGTGGTCATCTGATGTTCTTCACAGATGCGAATTAACTGCTCTTGCAAGTTCCCGCGCGTGAGCGCATCCAAAGCGCCAAATGGCTCATCCAACAACAACACTTTGGGCCGCAAAGCCAGGGCACGGGCAATGGCCACCCGCTGCT
>NZ_JANSHQ010000677.1:0-785 GCF_047461715.1 Synechococcus sp. R8-2
GGGATCCATAACGGTCTTCTTTTTTCACTCACATCTACCCCATTCTGTTTTGAGCAAAATGTTTCGAGTGAACCATTGGATTGCCCTGTTTGTTTTCATCCCTCTTCCCCATGAGGTGAGGGGATCCTGCCTATCGCAGATCGGTTTGCCCTCCCTCGCTGGGATGGCTTTCTTGGATGATCAGAGCAGGATTTTGTGAATTCAAATCCCAAGTGCAGGCCAAGCCTTCTTTGCCGAGATCTCTTCGCTTCCCTCAACTCCATTGATGACTTAGCCTATTTACCCTAGGAGACACTATGGCAACTCTTTACTTCAGCCCGCTTTTCGAGGTACAAGCTCTGCAAGCGGAGCCCAACCGGGGACGCTCTCGCTCCTTCCTGCCCACTCCTCTGCAGGTTTGGGAGAGCGGCGAAGCCTACACCGTCCAGTTGTGGGTGCCCGGTGCCAATCGGGAACGCTTCCACATCGAGGCCACGGCTCAACAGCTCTCCATCAGCGGCGAGATCCAGGTTCACGGCCCTGAAGGTGCTGAATTGCGCTACCAAGAAGTGGAGCCCCAACCTTTTCAACGCATCCTCAAGCTGGCCCGCCGCATCCAGCCGGAGAAAGTCTCGGCCACCTATCGCGACGGCATCCTCACCCTCACTCTGCCCAAAGCCGACGCAGCGCGGGTGATCAAAGTCCAAGTGGGCGCCTCAAACCCCACTACTCCGACGGAAGCCGTGACGGTGGAAAGCCAACCTGCCTAGGATCCCCCTCTTTTCGGGAGAGGGGCTGGGGGTGAG
>NZ_JANSHQ010000678.1:0-766 GCF_047461715.1 Synechococcus sp. R8-2
GGCGGTGGCCCTGTTGGGTTGGCTGGCAGCGGAATGGCCCCAGGGATCCCCGGACGTCGTAGCAGAAGGCGCTCAGGAGGGGACGCTCTCCCGCTGGTGGGAGGGGAGCTGGGTGCTGTTGGTGGTGGGCTGGCTGCTGGCTGCCATTGGCTTGGCGGAGAGCCCTTTCAGCGGCTGGCAGTTGCTGGGGATTAGCCTGCTGGGGATCCATGTCTTAATCGGGCGCTTGCGCCGACACACCCAGTCGCCCCAGCGGGACGAAGTCCTTAGGGTGCATTTGACGTTGCTGTTCTTGCTGGGCCTGGAAACTTGCTGGGCTTTTTGGCAGGTGTGGCCAGCAAGCTGGCGGCAAGAGGTTGTAGCTACAGTAACCAACTGGTTTCAGCCCCTTGATTCCCCTTGGGGCTTGCTGGGGTTGGTGCTACTGCCCTACGAGGTGCTGTGGTTGGGGTTGGCGGCCCGCTGGCAGAGGAGCACTCCAGAAGCTGGCGAGACAGACTTTTCTGGGCTGGTGGAACCAACAGAGCGCTTGGTTTTGGGGCTAGGGGGATCCCTGCTGCTCTTGAGCCTTCCCTATCCGGCCATTCGCTTTTGGCACTTGCTTTTGAGCGCCGGGATCCTGGCCTGGTGGCTACAACAAAAGTCCAGATCAGGAGAAACTCCCAACTTTCTTTGGGTACTCCTGACCCACGCCTACGGAGTGGGGGCACTGCTAGCCGGGATCCGCTGGCTTTTGCCCGACTTGTTCGCGCCAGCGGTGCGGAGC
>NZ_JANSHQ010000679.1:0-4645 GCF_047461715.1 Synechococcus sp. R8-2
GCTTCTCGGCGGTTTAGCTAAAATAGGCTAGAGAGCAGCTGCAAGACTCCGCAGGGTTGCAAAGCAACACCCCAATGGGGAGATGCCCATCTTCTCATCACCAGAACAAACTCTACCCTGCATCCTTTGAGCGGGCCAACCCAACTGAAGCTGACAACTTGAGCGCATGAAAGCCGTAGTCATGAGTGTGCCCGGCGGGCCAGAGGTTCTGCAGCTCCGAGAAGTACCTGAGCCCCAAATTCGCGGCGAGCGGGAGCTGCGCATCCGTCTGAGGGCAGCCGGCGTCAACCCCATCGACACCAAACTGCGGCAACGGGGCACCTTCTATCCAGAGGAGATGCCCGCCATTCTGGGGTGTGACGGTGCCGGCGTTGTGGAAGCCGTGGGATCCGGAGTTAGGCACTTTACAGTGGGAGACGAGGTGTACTTCTGCCACGGGGGTCTGGGCAGGCAGGCGGGGAATTACGCCGAGCTGATCGTGGTGGACGAGCGTTTTGTGGCTCCCAAGCCCAGAACTCTGAGCTTTGCGGAGGCTGCTGCTGCCCCGCTGGTGCTGATCACCGCCTGGGAAGCGCTGTACGACCGGGGACGTCTCCAGGCCGGCCAAAGTGTGCTCATCCACGGGGGAGCGGGTGGAGTTGGCCATGTGGCCATTCAACTGGCCCGTCTACGGGGATCCAAAGTGGCCACCACCGTGAGCACCCCGGAAAAGGCGGAGTTTGTCCGTTCCCTAGGCGCCGGCTTGCCCATCTTCTACCGGCAGACAGACTTTGTGCGCGCCGTTTTGGACTGGACAGGGGGAGAGGGGGTAGATCTTGCCCTAGATACCTTGGGCGGCAAGCTATTGGAGCAGACCTTCCCCGCAGTGCGCGTGTACGGAGATATCGTCACCCTGCTGGCCCCGGCCCCAGAGATCGACTGGCGGGTGGCTCGCGACCGCAACTTGCGGGTGGGATTTGAGCTGATGCTCACCCCGATGCTGAAAAGCCTGACCAACGCCCAACAAAATCAGGCGGAAATCCTCAGGCAATGTGCCCGCCTCATCGACCAAGGCCAACTGCGGATCCAGCTCAGCCACACCTTTCCTCTGGCCGAAGCGGCTGCCGCCCACCGGTTGCTGGAGCAGGGATCCGTTCTGGGCAAAATTGCCTTAACCATCCCCGAGTAGGCATGCTGGAGAAAGCCCGTTGAGGATCTGCCCATGGTTGCTCCTCTCACCCCCCACCTGCTGGAGAACGAGAGCTTCTACGAAAATGCCCTCTGCTGGCTAGGGCGACCCCAGACGGCCTATCGACTGTTGAGCGAAGCAGTTTTTCCTGCCATCTCCTCTTGGGTGCGGGGGGAGGTAGATAGCCACTCTTTTAACCACTGGCAACTGGAGGATGTGCGCACCTTTCTGTATCCGGTGGTGGCTCTGGGGGATCAAGAAACCCTTGTTCTCTCCAGTGAAGCCCTGCTCCTCTGCGGCATCGGCAACTATTACAACCCCTGTGACTTGGCCATTGTGGTGTTTGTGCAGCAGCCCCAAGAGCTGTTCAGCCAACTGATGCAGCGCATTCGCCGGGCCGAAGCCACTATCAGCCGCGGGCCAGACGTGCGCATGCTCTCGGAACAGGTAAACCTGGCCAAGCGCGGACAAGACTACATCAACACCAAATATCTGGTCTGGCCCTACGCTCTTTCCGGTGCTGCTCAAGATACGCTAATTCAGCAGGGGATCAGCCTCATCCGTCTTTCCCCCCAAGAAGCCGCCTTGCCCTTTAAGGAATAGGTGGAGGACAATCTGCTCTGTCGGCGGAAGATAGGGATCCCCGTCCAAGCCCTTTTTCCATCTCTATCGTTTTTCATGGTCGATACCCACCTGCCCCCCTTGATCCAAGCGATGCTGGATCCCGCCTTCTACCCTCATCCGGTACAGGATCCCATTCGGCTTATTCAAACCCACATTTCCTATATTCTGCTGACAGGCGACTATGCCTATAAAGTGAAAAAGCCTTTGGACTTTGGCTTTTTGAACTTCACCACCCTGGAGAGGCGGCGCCACTTTTGCCAAGAAGAGCTGCGCATGAACCAGCGCGGTGCTCCCGGCCTTTATCTGCAAGTGTTGCCCATTGTCCAGACCGATGGCCGATTTCAGTTCAACAGCAGCGGCGAGCCCATAGAATACGCTCTGCAAATGCGGCAATTTCCCCAAGAGCAACTGTTCAGCAACCTGTTTGAGCGGGGAGAGCTAACGCCGTCCTTGATGGAGGAGCTGGGGCGGGTGGTGGCGACGTTTCATGCCCAAACCGAGACCAACGACTACATCCGCAGCTTTGGCCGGCCAGAACGGGTGCGAGAAGCCTTTGACGAGAATTACGCCCAAACCCAGCGCTACGTCGGCGGCCCACAAACAGCTCAGCAATATCGAGAAACCCAAGCCTACACCGATCGCTTTTTTGCTGAGCGGCAGGAGCTGTTTCAACAAAGAATAGAACAAAACCGCATTCGTGAATGCCACGGAGACCTGCACCTAGGCAACATCTGTTTTTGGGAAGGGAAGATCCTGCTTTTTGATTGCATCGAGTTTAATGAAGCCTTCCGCTTTGTGGATGTCATGTACGACATATCCTATGGGGTGATGGATTTGGATGCCCGCCATCGCCCCGATCTGGGAAACGCCTATTTGAACACCTACCTGGAAGAAACCGGAGATTGGGAAGGGTTGAAGATCTTGCCTATTTACCTCAATCGGCAGGCCTACGTGCGGGCCAAGGTCACCTCTTTTTTGCTGGAGGATCCCACGGCAGCAGAGGAAGCCAAGGCCACAGCCTTTAGCACCGCCGCCCGCTATTACCGTCTTGCCTGGGAATACACCCTCCCCAAGCGGGGGCAGTTGTTCCTGATGTCGGGATTGTCGGGATCCGGCAAAAGCACGGTAGCCCGCCACTTGGCCCGTCAGCGGGGGGCCATTCACATTCGCTCCGATGCGGTGCGCAAGCATTTGGCCGGGATCCCTCTGCGGCAACGGGGGGGGCCGGAGGTTTATACCCCGGAGATGACCGATAAAACCTACCGCCGCTTGGTGCAGTTGGGAGTAGAGCTGGCCCAGGAAGGCTACACCGTGATTCTGGACGCCAAGTTTGACCGGCAAGCCCTGCGGGGGATGGCCATTGATCAGGCCCAACGCCAAGGGATCCCACTGCGCATCCTTCACTGCTACGCCCCTGAACCTGTTTTGCGGGAGCGCCTGCAACGCCGCAGCCCAGCTCCTCAACCCCTCTTGGCCCCAGCTGGTTCCAGCGATGGAGATCAGCAGCCCTCTGCCGACATTGCTGATGCCACCGCCGAGATGCTCTCCCAACAGCAGGCCCACTGGCAGGATTTTTCCGATTCGGAACGGCCTTTTTTAAAGGTTTTGGATACCAGCCAAGATTGGCCATCTCAACTTCAGCAGGTCTAGATCTCGACTCAAACTGCACAAACTCGAGAAAATTGCTATCAGCAAGATGGATTTTGCCGTTTCTGGGCTAGAGGATGGCAGCAGCTTTTGTTGTGCAGGGATCCCTTTCCAAAGTAGCGGTAAAAATTGGGTCTAAAGCCCTGCCCTATCGCTACGCAGTTCGCCCTGGCGGGCTGTAGGCTGGGGAGCAGGGGGGCTTTCCAGGCCTACCCTTTTCCCATCCCACTCAACCAGAACCAACCCCGTGCAGGAGGATCCAACAGTGAGCGATGTAACTCCAGATGACCTTCGCCTGATGCTCCTGTTCGAGGGCTTTCCTCCTGAGAGGCTAGAGCCGCTGGCCGGGCAAATGTCGTTGCGCTCCCACCCGGTCAACCAGGCCATCTTGTTACAAAATGACTGGGGTAACGCCGTTTATTTCATCCTGGAAGGGTGGGTCAAGATTCGCACCCATGATCTCGAAGGCCGGGAGATCACCCTCACCATTCTTGGTCCAGGGGAAATCTTCGGGGAAATGGCTGCTTTGGACGAAGCGCCTCGTTCTACCGACGTTGTAGCCCTAACAGCCACCAAAGTCAGTTGTCTGTCGGCCCAACACTTCCTGGCTTTTTTGGCTTCTGATCCTCAGGCCGGCATCCGCCTTGCTCAGCTCATGTCGCGCCGCTTACGGCAGATCAACCGTCGTCTGCAGTTGCGCGAGGCCAGTAGTACGGCCCGTGTTGCCGATATCCTGCTGTTTTTGGCCGAATCCCGTGGCCGGGTTAGCCGAAGTGGCGTAGAGATCCCCAACTTGCCCCATCGGGAGCTGAGCAGCCTCAGTGGCCTGGCTCGGGAAACGGTCACTCGCGTCCTGTCCAAGCTGGAGCAAGAGGAGCTGATCCGCCGGGATCGCAACCGAGATGTTCTCTGCATCCCCCAGACGGAGGCTTTGGAGAAATTGATTGGCTAAATTGGGGGCGCCACCAGTTGTCAAAACCCCCCTCGACATCGTAAGATAGTAGGTCCAGAGCCGGGATAGCTCAGTTGGTAGAGCAGAGGACTGAAAATCCTCGTGTCACCAGTTCAAGTCTGGTTCCTGGCATCTGGTATGAGTATGCTGAGGCGGGCTTGGGTCAACGACCTAAGCCTTTTTGCTATGTCGGTCTGGGGAGTTCTGCTCTTCTCTCTTCACGTGTATGCACATATAGCCACACAGCTCCGGGA
>NZ_JANSHQ010000680.1:0-1080 GCF_047461715.1 Synechococcus sp. R8-2
GGACTCTGTCCTGCTGGCGCGAACGGCTTCCGGGGAGGTTTCTGGCTCCTCGTCATCGCTACGCGACGCTTCTGGGAACCCGTCAGCAGTGTGTGGCGCTGAAGCGGGCTGAGCAGCAACAGGTTCAGGAGCAGAAGGAGGAGGTGCAGCTGGGATCCCGGCTTCTTCTGCAGGAACAACCGCAGGTGGCTGAGCAGCTTCTTTTTCCTTTTGCTGTTCGTAGCGGCGACGTTTGTTGCCCTCATCCACCAGCACGTACACCAGGCTGAGGAGAGAGAGCCCTGCTGTTCCAACCAAAACCCAGAGTAAGTTGTTGTCTATGGTCATGGGGTGAGCCCCGTCAAACGCTGCTAGCGATGGAGGGATATTGCTCCTTAAAGCTTGATCTTACCGTTGAAGCCGCTCTGCCAAATCCTTCTGCCAAATCTTAAAGATTGGAAAGGTTGGGTTCACAGTTTTGTTGTTTTGTGTGTCATGCGCTATCTCAAGTTTTACAAACCCTATGGCGTGCTCACCCAATTCACCGACCAAGCGGGACGGCCTACCCTCAAGTCTTTTATTCCGGTGCCCAAAGTTTATCCGGTAGGGCGGTTGGATCGCGACAGCGAAGGGCTGCTCCTGCTGACCGATGATGGTCGCCTCAATGCCCGCTTGATCGACCCCAAGTTCGGCCATGAGCGCACCTACTGGGTTCAGGTGGAAGGGATCCCCACCCCCCAAGCCCTGCAACAGCTGCAACAGGGGCTGATCATCCAAGGGCGAAAAACGCGCCCGGCCCAGGTTAAGGTCTTGGCTGAGGAACCCACCCTGCCGCCACGGGATCCCCCCATCCGCTTTCGCCGCTCCATCCCCACCACCTGGCTGGAACTGACGCTGCGGGAGGGTCGCAATCGCCAGGTGCGCCGCATGACTGCCGCCGTTGGGATCCCAACTTTGCGGTTGGTTCGGGTTGGACTGGGGCCTCTTTCTCTGGTGGGGCTTGCTCCCGGCCAGTGGCAAGATCTCAGTGAGGTAGAACTGGCCCAACTGCGGCAATATTGTTTTTCTCAAACCATTAGAGTCATTTCAAGTTAGATTAAG
>NZ_JANSHQ010000681.1:0-533 GCF_047461715.1 Synechococcus sp. R8-2
TTCAGCGTGAATGTATCAGTACAGAACCCATGCAGGGCAACAACTGGCCGCCTACGCTACGCGGGAATACTGTGCTCAGATCCCGGCTTTCCTGGCCACTTTGATTGAGGAATGTCATACCCTCGTCCGAGAGCTTCAGCCCGAACTGGAAGCTTTGTTCATGCGCCAAACCCGCCGGCAGAATTTTATCCTTTTCAGCCTCTACGCCACCGATTTGTCGTTGCTCAACTTTGGCCCACTGGGGATCTCCTTGCCCACCTACCACTTTGAAACCCTTGCCGTGGCTGGGCAATTTTATACTTATGAGATTCGAGAGGGGAAAGCTGCCCCCTAGTCACCATGGCAACCATAGGATCTCAAGATCCAAAAGAATCTCAAAAGTTCGGCTAGATCTGGGCTCGTTCCAACAGGGTTTGCAGCTCTTCCAGGGCCAACTGGGCCGACTGGGCCTGCTGGTAAAGGGATTGCACCACCTCAGCGCTGCTCTGGGCCGATTGCAGTGTGGATTGGCTCTGGCGCTGGATACGCTCTGC
>NZ_JANSHQ010000682.1:0-972 GCF_047461715.1 Synechococcus sp. R8-2
GGTCAGTAAGCAGAAAGCCACCCGCAGAAATCACTTCCAGGTTCCTAAGGTTCAGATCCCCATTCAGGCTGCAGTTAAACGAAATCAGCGATTCGGCAAATAGGCGGGCTGCCTCTTGACGGTTGGCAGTTTTGGCAAGAATGGGCAAGTGTGTCCTCTTTATGGCTTCGACCAGACGGGAACGTCTGGGATGGTCGGATCCCTGATGGCCAATAAAGACAACTTGGCTTTCTCTTGCTTCTACCCACTTGTGGACAACCGTATGCATGGAGATGAGAGGTAGCCAGGCCAGGTTTTCCGCGCCCGCCGCGGCAAACCAGTGCAGGTGCTGGCGGTTGTAATCAGTAACAACATAATCAAAGGCTTCAACGGCCCAGTAGGCCAAAAGATGTTTGATGGGGAAGTGCCACTGATGCGTATCTCCGGCTAGTAAGACGGTTGGACAGCCAAATTTTTTCGTGTTGAAGGGGTTGCTGTATTCGCAGCTGGCAGCTCGTACAATCACCAAGTCAAACTCTTTATCCACAATCTGCTCAGACTGCTGGACAAAGTCATAGAGGTCATAATCTCCTTCCGGACACTCCACCAAGCCTTCACGACGGTTGACATAGCCTAGTCCACAGCCCCCCACTCTTTTTTTGGGACAGACAGTTACTTGCCGATCTGAAAGCTGCGGCGGTGGGATGTAGTCTGGCGGAATTGGCCAGCTCAGGAGAACTCGCGGTTGCAGAGTTTCTTTGTTGGAATTTTCCATAGCTCGTCCTTCTAATCAGTGCTGCTGACAAAGTGTAGCTTCTGCCCAGGCTACAAAGAGGGCTAGTTTTGCACTATCCTGCCCTACGTGCATCCATAATGACAAAGTCAGGAGCCAAGTGCTGATTATACCTATGATCAATCTGTTTGCGGTCTTGTTCTGAGCAAAACTCCACATAGATGACCTTGATATCTTCGAGCTGCTCTTGCAAGCTGGTC
>NZ_JANSHQ010000683.1:0-4752 GCF_047461715.1 Synechococcus sp. R8-2
GTTCAGCGTGAATGTATCAGCTAGTGCACAATGCTAAGGAAAAAGTTTCATTCCCGCTTAAAAATGACTATGCGGATTGTCCTCGAACTCCAGGGTGCAGAACTTTAAGGTTCGGCAGTTTTCCGCTACCGTGCGCCTCACGCTCTCCGGTAAGCCTTCCGGTATTTCCGCGTCGATTTCCAGGGTAATTTTGACAGTGGCTCCTGGCAGATTGGTCAGGTGCCGGATGACCTCGTCGGCAAGGGTTGCAACATCTCTGTTGACCCGCAGGGGATCCATTTCCACCCTGCCGTAAAATCGCCTCGGCAACGCCGGCTGGGAAACTTGATTTCCTTGATTCGTAACTGGGGAATCCTCCTCGCCGGGGCCAGGAAGAGGCGGAGTGCTGTCTGGGAAGATGCAGGGCGCCTTTGGGGAAGGAACTTGAAGGGCTTCCAATTGACGGCGGGCAACCTCTGGCTTGACCAGCAGGCTGTTGGAACCGATGCTGGGCTTGACTATGGCTGCCACTTGCAAGCCGAGGTATTTGCCTTTGGACTCATCGAAGGCCTCTGCGTAGGCAAAGCTATCCTCCCAAGCAGTTGAGGCTACCCCGTCTTCTACAGCTCTTAGAAGAACGGATGGGTCTTTCAAGCGGGGTAGGTAGAGGTACTGGGCCAGGCATTCCCACAGTCGTTTGAGATCGATGTGATCAGCCTCGCGCCAGAGGAATCTATCCAGCGTATCCAGGCGGAGGGTGATGGCAGAGTAAGCGGTAACCAGATCCCCCTCGTGGACAGCTTTGCGGCTGGCTTGCAAAATGGGGGAATCTTGCCCCTGCAGTCGGCATTCTTTCCACTCTAGACTGCCTTGGGGATCAGGCTGGGCTGGGATCAGCAGCCATTGATAGGTTTCCCGCAGAGCAGCCTCAACAGCAGCCTCGGATTGGTGCAGCTTGGTATCGGCTTGGGCGGTTTGGAAGGCATCTAGGTTGAGGAGATCTTTGTCTTCCAGGATCCCTTTCCAAGCTAGGTATTGGGCGGTATTGCGTTCTAGGCTTTCCAGGCGGGTTTTGTCGGGCGCCAAAAACAGCAGCATGTTCCTGTAGTAGCGGGGGCCGCTGCCGCGACGCTGGAGGGCCTGCTCAGCCCAGACTCGCCCAGGGCTATCCTGGCTACCCCGGCTATGGGAATACTGAGGATGCAGGATCACCAGCCGCACGCCTAAAGTGGGATCGTCGGGAATATCGGCAGTGGAGTCGGGGGCAACGTGAACGGCGCTGAACTCACCGCGATTTCTGTCGGCTTTGAGGCGCCGGATGATCTCTTGGCAGAGGGTGTGGGGCTCGTCCCTCAACAGTTGCTCGGCTCGCTCCTGAGCAGTGCGGTTGACGTTGGGCTGGGTGGAAATCCAGTAGCGACTGCCATCTCCGTATAGGTAAGTTGCCTGGTCGGATAGCCGCCGCAGGGCATCGCCGAAGGTGATGGGGTGTTCTCCCGGTTGCACGCAGCCCAGCTTGATGCGGCGCTCCTCAATGCCGCGGTTGGCGGCCCGCAGGGTGGGGGCGGATCCCATGTAGATGGTGCGGGCAACCCGGCGACAGGCGGAATACCGGCCCAGGTTGGGGTGATCTCGGTCGAGAGTCAGGGGCAGGGAAGTGGGGCCATCCACGTCTTTGTCGATTACCGGCAGCCAGTTGTCGTCTAGGTAGCGGGTCAGCTCTGCTTGTACCTGTTGATCGTCCATGGGGATGTGGGCGGGCAGGATCATCAGGCTGCGGTCATTTCGCTCCCAGAGGGTGTGGATGACCCTGGCCATCAGCCGTAGCACACCGCGGGTGCGTTGAAACTTGTCGAGAGTAGACCAGTCGGAGTAAAGGCGGTCAAACAGCTCTGGGTGAATGGGATAAGCAGCCTTGAGGCGGCGTTCGTAGTCACTTTCTTTGCACTCGCTGGGAAATTCCTGGCTTTGGCTGCGATAGAGATCCATGAACGCTTTCACCACGGCATCCCGCTGCACAAATAGCTCGGGATTGGTGAGGGGCTGAAACAGGCGGCGGCGGACAATTTCAAAGCTTTCTTCAGCGCTCGCGGGCCGCCAAGGGGATTCCACCCGGCCAATGGCATTTCTCAGGCGAACCAGAGCTTCTTTGCCCCGCTCCCCGCCAATTTCGATATCCGAAGAAGGAAGGCTCACCACCAGCAGTGTATCTTTTGCGTTCTTGGCCGATTCGCTCAGGGTTTGGGCAAAGGTAAACTGGGTGTCGAAACTGCCGCCGGCTAGGTCAGGGCTGTCGTGGAGTTGGCGAGCATAGGCCACCCACTCATCGATTAGGATCAGGCAAGGGGCATAGCGGTTGAACAAGACTTTAAGCGCATCGCCGGGGTTGGTGGAAGTTGCGTCGGCCTGCTGCACCCGCGCATAGCCTTCGGCACCTCCCAGTTGCCAGGCCAACTCCCCCCAAAGGGTGCGGATCAGGGGGCGGTTTTGCTGGGCGTGCTCAGGCTTGTAGGAGGGAATGCCGCTGGGCTGGAGCTTGTTCCCCACCAGGACGGCTATCCTGACGTTTTGAGGTGGTCTCTGCAGGCCGACGGCTTGGAGAAGAGACTCTGTGCCGGGTAGGGGGCCCTCACCCCTAGCCCCTCTTCCAAAGAGGTGGTAGAGGGCAAGCATGGCGTGGGTTTTGCCGCCGCCAAAGTTGGTCTGCAACTCTATCACGGGATCCCCCCCTTGGCCGCTGAGGCGCTTCAGGGCATTGGTGAGCAGTTGTTGCAATCCCTCGGTAAGGTAGGTGCGGCGGTAGAACTCGACGGGATCCCGGTACTCATCCGAACCTTCGCCCAGGTAGACTTCCCAAAGATCGGCGGCAAATTCGGCTTGTTGGAAGCGACCTGAAGCCACATCGGGGTGGGGAGTGGCAACCTCGCGCCAGGGCTTGAGGCCAGCCTGGGGCTGACCTTCTGTAGGGGATCCCATAGCGCGACGGCTTTCCCGCTTGGCCTGTTCTTCGAAGCGCAGTCGCAGTAGCTCTTGTTTTTGTTTTTCAACTTCGGCAGCTTGGGGGGCAGCAATGGCGCTCAGCAGTCGGGCAACGCTATCGAGGGCGCGATAGGCATCGTCAAAACCAAAAGTGCAGGTGTGGGCCCAGGTGTTGCGGGTATTGCGCAGCTCGCTGACTAGGGTGCGCTCCGCTTGTCCCAGAGTTTGCCTGAAGACGGTGTTCCACTGCTCCCACATGAGAGTCAGCAGCGCCAAAACATCTTCCTCCAGGATCTGCTCAGGACTTTTGAATTTGGGAGAGCTCTCGGGCAGGTTGTCGGCGACAACTGTCAGCCACTTCTCTCCATGGAAGGCTTGCATCTCCCGCACGACAAAAGGATAAAGCCCCTGCCGCAGAAGGTTGAGGGCGCGTCCAACTCGTTCGTGGTTGCTGATAGCCATAAGTGATTGAATGAAATTGAAGTTAGGGGGTGGGTCGATTATTTCCAGATTAAAGTGAGATCCACAACAAAGCCAGGGAGAACCGGATCCCCAGACAAGCTAGTAGGCCGCTCCAAAACTTGCACCAGCTGACCTGGGCGGTAGACGTAAACCCGCTGGCTTTCTGGATCGATCAGCCAGCCCAGTTGGGATCCGTTGTCTAGGTACTCCTGCAGCTTGGCCTGAAGGATAGCCAGCTCGTCAGTGGGGGACTTCAGTTCCAGCACAAAGTCGGGGCAAAGAGGAGCAAAGCGACGACGCTGCTCCGGGGTAAGCTGCTGCCAGCGCTCTTTGGCAATCCAAGCGGCATCGGGAGAGCGGATGGCCCCATTGGGCAGGGCAAAGCCCGCGGAAGAGTCAAAGACAAAACCTAAGTTCTTGCCTCGATTCCACTGCCACAGTTGGCCCAGCAGGTCGGCATTGCGGAATCCAGTTTCGCTGCCTGCAGGGGCCATGGCAATCAGTTCTCCTTGGGCAGTGCGTTCCAGGCGCAGCTCAGGATTTTGCCGGCAAAGCTGTTCGAAAACTTCATCGGTTAAATTCAAAGCCGGTTGCAGGTTGAGGGCAAGCATCATCTTCTTTGGGCAAAACTCTCAGAGTACGTGGCCTATGGCTCGTATTAATTCCCTAAGATGGAGCGTATTTTTTGGCGAAGGGCACGAAGGGCTGGACTTCTACCCAGATCTCGACTTTGGGCCAAGACTTCTGGCACCCACTCTAAAATCGGTAGCTGAGGAAAGGTTGGGCTGGTGGCAGAAGCCTGATATTGGCCGGATTGCAGGATGTAGATGGTTAGCTGGTTGCCTTGATAAACCCAAAGTTCGGGCACTCCTAGGCGGGTGTAAGCCTCAATCTGGGTTTTGGAAGTAACATCCACTTCGATGGCCAGATCCGGAGGCGGGTCAACAGATAGATCCAGCCGATCTTTGCCAATCACGGCCTGGTGATTTTGGATATAGAAGCATTCATCAGGTTCGATCCCGTAGTTCATTGCTTGCTGTTTGAAGGTAGCTGACCCAAAACATTCGCAGTCAACTTCCAGTTCCTCTAGCAAGATTTTGACAATGTCTCCAATGATGGATTTTTCTCGCTCATGCTTGGGTGAGGGCATTCTGATTTCCAATATCCCATCGCTGTAGGCAATGCGGCTGGCTCGCTTTTCGCCCAGCTCATCTAGGATGGCTTCAAAGTCTAACCAATTCAGATTGTGAATCAGCAGGCGCTGGCCGGGTGGGATGGTGAGTTGTCGAAGCTGGAGGGTGACCATCGTCTGGTTGGGTGTAAGGATAGAAA
>NZ_JANSHQ010000684.1:0-928 GCF_047461715.1 Synechococcus sp. R8-2
TGCAAGACTGGTCTGCGATTGATCTTCTTGTCTTAGGAGCAAAAAGAAAGAGCTTCTCAATAGTTCCAGAGTTAGTAGCTAAACATAAGAATAGACCCTGGATGCAAACTTGGATATCTTGGCACTACCACCTTTACTTCTACCACACGGAATTTGATCGTTTAGATATAGAGCCTCTGCTAAATGCTGGTGTGTTTTCTGGTGCCAGACAGTCTATTCATTGGTCAATATGGGGCAAAAGATTAGGTCAAGCTATTTCTAGGTGCCTTGATTTGTGGACAGACCAGTTTGCTCTAAACGTGGCTATTTATAGAGATATAGGTCTGGATAGAGTTGAACTTTTGCCATTAAATTGCAACTGGCTAGCCCATTATGAGATGCCCCAATGGGATTTGCAAAGGAAGATTTGGGTGGATCCTTTTCCACCTCACAATCCAGTAGGAATCATACATCTTACAGCCGACGTTAAGGTGAGACCAACTCATATTGCGCTTACAACTGAAGGTTTTAAGATTGAAGCTAGCTTGCGGTATGCAGGCATCATCTCCACTCCGGTCAAGAGATACGACTACGTATCGCCTAACCAGATTAGAATACATCTTGACCATAGCTTTCCTTCAATGATTGCGGCCGAGCCAAGCTCTCACCCCTGGCCTTATCTACGGAGAGAAGTTCCTCACCTTTGGCATACGGATCTACGTCAACCTACCATCGGCTTTGTTAGTCGGGACGAGGCACACATTCTGTACAATACTGCGCTAAAGTTTCGAGGAAAATCTGCTCTGGAGATCGGCTGTTGGTTGGGCTGGTCAACTGCTCACCTGTCAGCAGGAGGTGTTATTCTCGATGTTGTCGATCCAATTTTGGAAAATCCACTGGCTTATGAGAGCGTGAACCAGTCTCTCTGCTCGGCTGGAGTTCGCTCTAA
>NZ_JANSHQ010000685.1:0-647 GCF_047461715.1 Synechococcus sp. R8-2
AAGCCGCCAAGAAGGCAGCAGGATGTGAACGCCGTGCCCGCCTGCCCAAAGGAACGCGCCTGCCGGTCTCGAACAACCGGCAGAAGTCCGCTGCGACATTGGCAAGGCTCTATGCCCGCCTTGCCAATCTCCGAGCGGACGTTACTCATAAGCTCACGACTCGACTCTGCCGCGAACACCAAGCGTTAGTGATCGAGGATGTAAACGTCAAAGGGATGCTCGCGAACGAGAGACTCGCTCGCGCCATCTCTGACGTGGGTTTTGGGATGTTGCGCTCGCAGTTGGAATACAAGGCGAAACGCTACGGAACGCGGTTGGTTATTGCTGATCGCTGGTATCCAAGTAGCCGACTGTGCTCCATCTGTGGCTGGAAGAACGAGGCGCTGACGTTGAGCGATCGAGAATGGGTGTGTGCGCAATGTGGTGCGCACCATGACCGTGACCTCAATGCGGCGCGGAACCTGAAACGGCTGGCAACCGAAACTGCCCTACCCGTGGCGAGTCCGACCAGTAATGGCGGCGCTGCGGCGGGGACCGTCCCCGCCGCAGCCGGGAAAGTCACGCTTGTCAGATACGACGGTGGTCATCAAGACACGTCGGGGCAGGAAGAGAACCGTGCGCACCTTTGCGCACTTTCTTGATAGCAG
>NZ_JANSHQ010000686.1:0-677 GCF_047461715.1 Synechococcus sp. R8-2
ATCCCCAGGCCCCACAGGATCCCGCCTCGGCAAGGCCAACTGCCATCCAGTCCATAGGCGGCAAACCCGGATCCCCACATCCATAGCCAGGCTAGCAGCAGGGCATACAGGAGCAGCCACAGGTACTCCCGTCGTTCAGGAAGAAGCCAACTCCCCAGCCCGAGCAACGGCAGCCAGGCCAAGAGCGGGATCGCCAAGAAAAGCAGCAGACGCAGCAGAAATGGACAAGCCCTCAGCTTGGAGATCGGCAGGCCCACCCCAACCGCTCCTGCTTAGCGTTCCGGCTCAATGGAGCTGGTGAGGCCGTGCTGACGCAACTGCTCACAGTAAAACTCCGCGTGCTCCCGCGGCACCACGATCACCACAGCAACACCGTTGTTGTGGGCCTCTAGCATGATCTCGGTGGCTTGCGGCGGCATCATGGATGGGATCACCTTGACCAGCACCTGCACCACGTACTCCATGGTGTTGACATCGTCGTTGTGCAGCAACACCCGGTACATGGGCATGTGCTTTGGGGTTACAGAAGGCTTGACCAGGGTCTCTGTAGCCACAACGATCCCTCCTTCGGCAGGGTCAACAAGAAGTCTAAGGAACGCAAAACCGCAAAAATGGGGCAAAAGCAGGAAAAACTGTAATGAAATTTTAGCCTTCTCAGCAAGCTCTGTGAAAAGGCC
>NZ_JANSHQ010000687.1:0-515 GCF_047461715.1 Synechococcus sp. R8-2
AATCGACTGACCAGAGAAGGCTTGACGGGGCCGCCCTCATCCTGGAGACCAGGCACCCTTGCCCCCAGCCTCTCCCTCACCGGCTCGGGATTCACCTCCTCAGCAATCGACTTGGACAGCTCCCAGTGACCAGACCGAGCCAGAACCGTTGGCCCCTCACAGGGACTGATCAACCCCAGCTTGGCCAGACGGGCACAGGCATAGCGCACCTCCAGCAGGTCTGCCCCCAGTGCTCGAGCCAAAGCCGTCAGCTTGCGAGAAGGCGACACCTGCTCCAGGATCCCCCACTCCAGCGCAGAAAGTTTGAACAGAGGCAGTTCGGTGCTGGTACGCCAAAAGCAACTATCGGGTTCGGGCAGGTCTTTTTCGGGGCGTTGCTCCAGCTTGAGCTGCTGCAGGGCTTCCAGGACGGCAGCGGTGGCGCCCTTGCTCAGGCCGGTCATTTCTCGATAGGGCATGGGCACATTGGGCAGGAAGCTGAACTGTCCGGATTCGAGGGCAAAGAGGCTGTAGAG
>NZ_JANSHQ010000688.1:0-1149 GCF_047461715.1 Synechococcus sp. R8-2
CGCCAGCGGGACGGAGTCCTAAGAAAGCTAGGGTAGGGGAGAGCGCCCACAAGGAAGAAGATCCATGCAGTCCAGGTCTTTGTCCATCCTCAGCTCCCTGGCAGCTTTGGCCCTGTTGAGCCTTGCCTGCGGAGCGCTGGAGCCATCCCCAGACAGGGATCCCACACCTGCGGATCCCATTCCCACTCCCCAGTTAATCTACGAAGACATCACCCTCACCCAGGCCAGACCGGATGGTGCCATTCTCTGGCGCTTACAGGCTCGCCTGGCCGAATATGAGTCCCCCCCAGAAAATGGTGCCGCTCCTGTGCAGTTGGGATCCGCCCATTTGCAGGCCGTTCAGGGGGAATTCTTCGACGAAGACAACCGCGCCATCCGCACCCGCGCCGAGCGAGGATCCGCGTACCCAGGCGAACGACGGCTGGAATTGAGGGGTCAAGTCGAGGTGGAATCAGAGCGGGATAATCTGCGTCTGCAGGCCCAGCGGGTGGAATGGCTGCCGGAACAGCGCCTCCTCCAAGCTGAGGGCCAGGTGAAAGTGGAGCTGTTGGAGGGCCAGGGATCCCTGTGGGGGGATCGGCTGCTCGTCGACTTTGGCCAAGCCCAGATGCAGCTGGAGAACTGGGATCCCACTCAGCCGGTGCGGGCAGAGTACCGGGATCCGGATCTGGAGCTGGCTGCCAGCCGTTTTCTGTGGCAATTTGGCGTCGGGGAAGTGCAGGCAGTAGGGTCTGTAGAGGTTTACGCTCCCTTACAAGCTTTGCGCCTCAGGGGCGAGCAGTTGCGGGCTCCCCTGCCTCTAACCGAGTTGCGCATATTGGGCAACGGGCAAGCCAAAGCCGAGCAAACCGGTCAAGAGCTGCAGGCCCAGGAGATCCGCTGGCGCATCGGCTCCACCCAGCTGCAGGCCCAGGGCAACGTGCGCTACCGCCAGCCCGGCCAGGCTTTGACTGTCAGAGGCAACCAAGGGATCCTGGATTGGCAGGCCAACACCGCTCGGATCCAGGGCAACAGCCAAACCCAGCTCACTTTGCCCTGAGGAGGCGGTGGGGGAAGCAGAAAGCTGGCCGAGAGCATGGCAGGATAGGGATACCTTTAAGGAAAAGTATCGGGTGAGTTGTGGTGAGCTTTGAGGACTCCGTCCGAGTG
>NZ_JANSHQ010000689.1:0-1785 GCF_047461715.1 Synechococcus sp. R8-2
TCCTGCGATTTCTAGCTGACCAAGGGATCCCCCAGCTTGGAGGGGAGCGACAAAAGTCCAGGAGATCTAGGCTACCACCGGATGCTGTCGATGACTTGCCGCAAGATCTGGGCCGAGCGGTGCAGCTGCTTGCGCTCGCTCTCGGTGAGGGACATGGCCAGCGTGCGTTCCACCCCCTGCCGCCCGACCACTCTGGGCAAGCTGAGACAGACCTCTGGCAGATCGTACTCCCCTTGGGTGAGGCTGCTCACCGTCAAAACGCGGTGTTGATCCCGCAGCAGGGCTTGGACAATTTGCGTCACCCCTAACCCGATGGCGTAGCTGGTGGCCCCTTTGCGACGGATGATCTCGTAGGCAGCGTTGCGCACCTGCTCGAAGATATCCCCCAAATAGGCGGGATCCCAGTCCGGCGAGAGTTCCCCAATCGGGGTGCCGGCGATGTTCACCTTGCTCCAAACGGCCACCTCGCTATCTCCATGTTCGCCGATGATGTAGGCGTGCAGGCTACGCGGATCCACCCCCAGGCGCTCCGCCAAAAGATAGCGAAAGCGGGCTGTGTCCAAAACCGTCCCCGACCCAATTACCTGCCCTGCCGGCAACCCCGACAACTTCAGGGAAACGTAAGTCATGATGTCAACGGGATTGCTCACCACCAAAAGGAGTGTGTCAGGGCAATGCGCCATCAAGGCCGGGATCAAGCCTTTGAAGATCTCGACGTTGCGCTGCACCAAATCCAAACGGGTTTCTCCAGGCCGCTGCTTAGCCCCTGCCGTTAAAATCACTACATCTGACCCGGCGCAATCCGCCAGTTCCCCTGCCCGTATCCGCGTCGGCTCCACAAAGGGGATCCCGTGCACCAGATCCATCACTTCCCCTTCCAGCTTGTTGCGGTCGATGTCGTGAAGGACCAGCTCATCCAGAGTGTTCTGGATTACCATCGAGTAGGCACAGGCCATGCCTACCTGGCCGGCGCCGATGATGGATCCCTTCAAAAGGCGGCGAGAAGTCAGCCCCTCGACCTGCTGCTGGGAGCGCTGCTTGGGTTGGTGCTTAGAAACAGTCATGGCCGCAGCCGCTACTCTTCGTTCTCCAGCTTAAGCCTGCCTAGAGGAAGAAAAAAACAGGCTACCGCTCTCCAGAAGAACTGGAAAGGCGAGAAGAGGCAGGATCGGTTGCCGCAGCGGACTGGATCCATCTGAAACAATAAAAACAATAAATAGCCCTCTAACCTTCAACAGTCCTCAACCCGGCTGCTGGGTTAGCCGCTGCCAAAGCTGCGGAGGAATGCGCTCGTGAGGACACTTTAGGGACTGAATCTGAGCTAAATCTTCCGGCATGTAGTGCAAGGCTACCCGCGCTGCCGGATCCAAAAGGCTGCGCCGTCGTCGGTTACATTGCTCCGCTTCTCCCAGAAACACGTCCAGCCAGCCATCTCGCTCTTGGTAGCGAATCCTCAAAGCAGAGAGAGAAGGCAGAGCAGAGGAAACTTCTTTGCGGTAGAGCCGAAAGCCCTGCTCCAGACTCCAGCCTAACCACCACTGAGGCGCCAATTGCCCCAACTGCCTACACCACACCCCCGCCTGAACCTGTTGCCATGCCATGCTTGCCACTCCGCAGCTTGTTCTCCTGAGAAGACTTAACTGCAAATCTTTAGCAATTGCTACTTGGGTAAGCACTCTACCAGACTCCTCAAGCTTAATGCAAGTCTTTATCAAAGAGGATCCCTACTTTGCCGGCACGCTATTGAAAGCTAATCTCAATAGAGCTATGCTGTTACTCGGTTGA
>NZ_JANSHQ010000690.1:0-737 GCF_047461715.1 Synechococcus sp. R8-2
GCGTTGAACGTTGGATCCAGTGTAGGGGATCCTCAGGGAAGCAGCCGCCAGCGGGTCAGCCTATTCTGCAGGTGGTCTGCCCAGCTTGCCGAGATCCCGGCAAAAGCTTCATCCCTCTCCAGATCTTGCAACAACTGCCGACCCAGAGGTGCCAGACGGTACCGGTCGGTGATCCCCTGCCCATCCACTTCCCGTCGCAACAGCCCTACCTGAATCAGCCACATCAGCTCCTGATCCACCCGCATTTCCGATAACGGGCGTCGGCTGTAGCCCGCTTGAACGCCGGCCCAACCTGCAATCTTTGCCGGTGGGATCCCTTTTGTGCTCATGGCCTGCAGCAAGGGCAACCGAAAAGGGCTGCAAATCCAGGCACGCCAAGCCCTTCTGTACACTGACTCAGAGTCATGGAGCATGAGGGACAAGGGGAGTCCTTATGTTCTTATTCAATTCTGTCAATGGCCGTTGAGCAGCAGGCTTGTTACAATAAATTACGATATGTTGATCATCCTTGCCATTGTTGTCCTCCTGGGATTCTGGGCGCTGCGCTTGATGGAGCAGGCTTTTCAGAGTCAGGAGTTCTCGCGCATGTTGGCAGGGACACTGGTGGCTGTGGCTGCCGGCGGCGTCTTGACCTGTTACTTTCTGATGAGCGATACCCTTCAGATGTTGTTTCATCTGCAAGCGCAGTCCCCCTCTTCCTACTCTCAAGATCTGCTCTCCGATTTGAGCTGGCTTGA
>NZ_JANSHQ010000691.1:0-513 GCF_047461715.1 Synechococcus sp. R8-2
TCGCTGACGGTGCTGGGCTCCCCCGGGTCGAGGCGGCCATTGCCGTTTAAGTCCAAAAAGGTGGCGATGCCCGGCAGCCCCGGCTCCCCCGGATCCCGCAGCCCATTGCCGTTGAGATCGTCGAAATGGGATCCCTCAATTCGTCCTGTGGGAGGAGCTGAGACTGGGGGAAGCGGGCGACTGGAACCCCCGCCGCCACAGGCGCTTATGCTCAGGGCCAGACACAACCCCAGCGGAATAGACCAAGAGCGAGCCAAGCCAAGGGGGGAATGGGATCGCGAGAGATGAGGCATGGTCAGATTCTCCAAAGCCAGCCGGTTGTGCTAGTCAAGGATATCCTACCGGCGAAGCCTAAAGATTGCGCAACCGGGAGAACTTCTCCCCGCGGCCGGCTCTCCCGAGTTGCCCCAAGACCCCAATGCCCACTTTTGCCTCTTGCCGCCCGTGCACCTGGGCAGTAAAACCAGGGTGGGAGGGTGTGTGGCAGATGAATATCGCGGTCTTGGGGTTCAA
>NZ_JANSHQ010000692.1:0-3114 GCF_047461715.1 Synechococcus sp. R8-2
CATTGGGTCTGGGGTTATGGACACAGTCATGCTGGCATGTCCTGGAAGATATAGAAGAACCGGTGGCAAAGTACGTCCTATTAAATGACGAGCCGAGGAAACCACTAAGATTGGTCTAGCCTAAATTGGAGATGAGCCTATTGTTGTCACCCACTTCTCCCTTGCACGGACTCGACTCCCATCCTTCCCCTTCTGCTCCCGTCGGCGCCAATTCCGTCGGCAATCCCGGTTTCTCCTCTGTTGATGCGCCCCCCCCTTCCCCAACGGGCAGCGACAGGGATCCCTTGTCGGCTTTGCCTCGCTACGGCTACCCCCAAACCTGGCATTGGCGGGGCTGGCCCATCCATTTCACTTACACTCCCAGTCGTGCCCAAACCCCTGCCGGTGTAGTCAACTTAACGGCAGCTCCGGCCCTTTTAATCCACGGATTTGGGGCTTCGGTGGGCCATTGGCGCCACAACATTCTCCCTCTGGGATCCCAGCGCTCCGTCTATGCCCTCGACTTGCTGGGATTTGGCAAGAGTGCCAAGCCGGAGATCGCCTACAGCGTTGATCTGTGGGTGGAGCAGGTGTACGAGTTTTGGCAAACTCACATTCAGCAGCCCAGCATCCTGGTAGGCCATTCCATCGGGGGCTTGGTGGGGGTAATTGCCGCCGCCCGCTATCCCCAAATGGTGAAAGGCTTGTGCTTGATCAGTTGTGCCGATGGGCCTCACCCCGAAGAATTACCCCCTCCCTGGGATGTCTTGGTGCAGCTCCTTTGCGACGGGATCCTGGCCGTCTTGGGCTGCCCACTCACCTATCCCCATTTGTTTAACTGGCTGCGGCAAACCGAGGTGCTGCGGGCTTGGATCAAAAACGTCTACAAGCGGGATGAGCAGGTGGATGACGAGCTGGTGCAGATCTTCCAGAGACCGGCCTTTGAGCCGGGGGCAGCCCACGTGTTTTTGGACGGTCTGAGGGCCATTCTCTGCCGCCGCTTCGACAGCCCCAAACGCCTGCTGCCCACCCTAAAAATGCCTATCTTGCTACTTTGGGGCCGAGAAGATCCGGCAGTGCCCAGTTTTTTGGCAGACCAATTTAAGCGCTGGCAACCTGCCCTCACCTTGGTGAAGCTGCCGGGAGTAGGCCACTGCGCCCACGACGAGCTGCCTCACTGGGTCAACACCCTCATCGGGGAATGGGCGGCCAGTCTGGAGACCTGCCCTAACTTGCCCACCCCCCTTCAGCGGGATCCCCGAGTCGGCTAGCTCAGCAAGTGATCTGAGCTATTCCCGGCAAGGTGCCACAAGTGAGGGCTATCGGCACAGGGCCCCCCCCAGCTTGGAACACCCCCAAGCCAAATCCCAGCCTGCCGCCGGGAAAAGGGATCCCGCTCAGAGATCAGGGGGCAGCTTGAGGATCTGATGCTGGCGCATCCCCTGCCAGCGGCGAATGAGATCGCCATCAATACCGAACTGATCCAACGCCTTCACCACCACAAAATCCACCAAATCTAGGATGGTACGCGGCTGGTGGTACCAAGCTGGAATGGCCGGAACAATGCGCGCCCCCGCTTCTGCCAGAGTGGTCAAGTTGCGCAGGTGGATCAGGCTAAAGGGGGTTTCCCGCGGCACCACCACCAAGCGTCGTCCCTCCTTGAGCTGCACATCAGCAGCCCGCTCCAGCAGATCCGAGCTCAAGCCGGCAGCCAACTTGGCAACTGTACCCATGCTGCACGGGATCACCAACATCCCCTGCGTGCGATAGGAGCCACTGGCAATGGTTGCCCCCACATCCTGCCAGCGATGACAAACTAGGGATCCACCGCTGCTCTCGGCTTGCTGTCGCCAAAAGTGGGCCTGCTTGCGGGGGTCTGTCGGCAGCAGCACCCCTTGTTCTCCCTGCCACACCTGATAGGCCGCTTTGGAGGCCACCACTTCGACGCGGTAGTCCAGGCTGAGCAGAACATGCAGAGCGCGCACAGCATAGAGCATCCCTGAAGCGCCTGATACGCCAAGGATGATGGGCAGAGAGGATGTCAAGGGCCGCTGGGGAACGTCTTCTGCTCAAGTCTAGCGAGGGGAGCCGTCCCTCGCCTGCTCAGGAGATCCCTAACCCACTGCTCCAAAAGACTTGCACAACGCGGGATAAAAATGCTCCTGGCACAGGTTGAAGGCAGCGCTCAAGCCCCAGTCTGACTCTTCTCTGTTAGGTCTGCAGATTTTGCCGCCCGTTGCGGATCACCCGCAAGGACTCCACCAACCGCAACTCCAAGTCTTGCAACACCTGATCCACGTAACGGTGGGCCTCCCGCTGCAGGCGCTCCGATTCCTGCAGTGTCTGTCGCCGCACCTCCTCACTATGTTGATAGGCTTGTTGCAATAACTGCTCCGCTTGAGCTTGGGCCTGTCGCAGAATGGTCGATTCGTTGAGGAGCTGCTCAGCCCTACGTTGGGCCGCGGCCACAATTTCTTGGGCGTAGCGATTGGCCTCTGCCAAGATCCGATCCCGCTGGCGCAGCAGTTCCTCCGCTTCCTCCAGGGCTGTCGGCAGGTTCAGGCGGATAAAGTCTAACTGCTCCAGAATCTTTTCCTCTTCAATAAGGGTGCGAGACCAAAACAGGCGAGGGCTACTGAGAATGGCTGCCTCCAATTGATCCAGGGCCTCCTGGACGCGCATCAGAGCCAGGGTCTGATCCCCAAAGGGTACGCCGGCACGATTGGAAGGATCAGAGGGCAATTCTCGCATCAGTCTATGAAGAGGGGAGGCTGCACTGAGCAAAAGAGCAGATCAGGCAGGATAACGCCTACCATATCAGGTTCTCGGTTTCCTGAATCTGCGCAGTCTCCCCTTCGCTCCAACCACTCTTCGTGAAGTAGATGTTCTTTTTGATATGAGGGGACGATGGACTTTCTCCCTCGCGGAGGCTGTGAGCCAAGCGGCAGAGAGGCTGCTTACCGGTCGGTTGGTGCCACAGCGGCTGGGGAGCCGAGGTTGCTCGGCTGCCAAAAGAGCGCCAATGGAGGAGATTTATAGTCATTTTGAATAGGAATAAAACATTTCCGTTGCATTGCTCTCCAACCCCCCTCTCCCAGAGAGATGAGCTGGGGGGTCGCGGCAGCGGCGCGGAGC
>NZ_JANSHQ010000693.1:0-1035 GCF_047461715.1 Synechococcus sp. R8-2
CAGCAGGGCCACCATCCCCAGCCCGGCCCACCACCGCAGGAAAGGGATCCCCGGCCTGTGGGGTCTCTCCGGCAATGTCTCTCTCTCCTCGTCTGTACCGTTCATGCTTTGAAAACAATCCGCAGAGATTCAGCAGACATTGGGATCCCTTGCAACTGCCACCTGGCCTTGCCCCCCAGAGCTAAACTCAACCTGTGTCATTCTCAGCGCTCCTCCCATAGACCGAGAGCTTCAGCATCCCATGATCGCTCCATCCGCCGGCCCAGAAGGGGTTTGGATCCTCGGGGATCAACTCCACCCCCAGCAATCCGCCCTCGCTTCCCTATCAACCCTATCCCCAGACCGAGTTCCGGTCATTCTCATCGAATCCCACACCTGGGCCAGCTCCCGCAACCACCACCAGCAGAAATTGGTGCTGGTCTGGTCGGCCATGCGCCACTTTGCCCAAGAACTGCAACAGCGGGGCTACCCAGTCACCTACGTGGAAGCCGACAGCTATGCCGAGCCCCTGCAAACCTGGGCCAAGCAACATCAACTGCAGCAGATCCGCCTCATGCAGCCCGCCGATATTCCCGTCCGAGATGAAATAGAAAAGCTGAGATCCACCCTCCCCTGCCCCCTCTTGGTTGTGGAAAACAACCACTTCCTCTGGAGTACTCGTCAATTTATCGACTGGGCCTCAGGCCGCAAGCGCCTGCTCCTGGAAGACTTTTACCGCGAAGGGCGCAAACGCTTTCGCATTCTCATGGATGGCCCCAAGCCCCTGGGGGGGCGCTGGAACTACGACCGGGAGAACCGCCATCCTCCCAAACCGGGAATGCGCTATCCTCGGCCCCTCACCTTTTCCCCCGATGCCATTACCCAGGCTGTCATCGCAAAAGTTAGGCAACACTACGGCCATCACTTCGGATCCTTAGAAGGATTTGGCTGGGCCGTCACCCGCGCCCAAGCCCTGCAAGTGCTTGATCATTTCATTCACGAGCGCCTGCCCCACTTCGGCCCCTGGCAAGACGCCATGCAAGCCGGGGAAGACTT
>NZ_JANSHQ010000694.1:0-4690 GCF_047461715.1 Synechococcus sp. R8-2
GCGTCTGCCGTTCCGCCACGTCCGCAAAACCTGCATGACCCAACTGGTTACCTGCGCCAGCATTCCAGTTGGAGCCCGCCCACCTATGCTAACCCAAGCCGGCTCTGGCTAACCCGGCAGCTGGGCAACAGCAACCTTCAGATCATCTGTGGCGTCCAGAACCACCCAACCTTGCCCCACCGCCCGCTTCCACAGCTCAAAGTGGAGGTGCGGCCCAGTTACCGCTCCGGTCGCCCCCACATAGCCGATGACGGATCCCCGCTCTACCACTTCCCCCGGTGTTACAGCAACTTCGGACATGTGGCCATAGCGAGTGCGCCGACCGCCGGCATGCTCCAGCACAACGGTGATCCCTAGACCCCCCAGGGATCCCGAAGTGACCACCTTGCCGCTTAAAGAGGCCAAGATCGGCGTGCCCATGCTGGCCCCCAAATCCACTCCAGCATGAAACTCCGGCTCTCCGCGGATGGGGTGAATTCGCATGCCAAATCCAGAAGTAATCGGCACCGGGTGAGGTAGGGGGTAGAGCAGTCGTTCGTCACCTGCCGCCAGTTCAGGCAACCTTGGCGTTTGCGGTTCAGGAGCTTGGGGCTGGCTGGGATCCTCGATGCGAATCTCTTGGCCGGGGGCGAGAATGATGCGGCGACCGGAGCTGCGTTCCATCAGCACCACCGGCACCCCACCTTCAGGCTGAGCATGGGGAACCAGGTCATGGTTCTTCTGGGGCTCAATCACGATCTCGCGGCCCACTACCGTCTCTGGGCGGGTTTCTGCCTCAAGGGTCGCAGGGCTGCCCTCTCCCAGGGGAATGGCTCCATCCAGCAGCAGGGCTGCTGCCCCAGGCGTGTCTAGGGCCGGTTCCACCATGGGCGGCGGGGGCAAAGGGGTTGGTTGGGTTTGGGCCAGCAGAGCAGTGGGATAAAACCAGAGCAGAGCCAGCCCCAGCTTCAGCCAAAAGCGCAGCCGCCGAGCTCGGGGGGAGAAAAGGCGTGCCGCCATAACCCAAAGTTTCATCACCGAGTTCAACGCAGGCCACATGAGAAAAAACACTGGAAAAACTACGGGCTGCCGCCCGCTGGAATGGAATAGCTCAAGCGAACTTGGTCGGGTGTAAGCGTCCGGATGGATTGCTGCTGTTGCAGATGTCGCTCCCCTTGTGTTTGTACTCGCACCCTTCCATCCTCGGCAAGGCCCAAGATCGTGAGGCTAGTCCCCCTTTCGAGCCATTGGACTTGCGGCTTGACCATCCAGGCTTCGTACTCTGAGCGAACGGGGGCAAATCCCCCTTGCAACCAGACGTGGAATCCCTGCTCCATCCCCTGCAGAACCCAGCCGGCAATCTCGGTGCGGTCGAGTGAGCGGTGCAGAGGGGATCCCAAAATTTGGGCTAAGGTGATTGCCCCAATGGGAACGGGGTTGTTGACATTCACCCCCACACCGGCCACCAACCCCAGCAGTTGCCCGCCCCCCCCAAAGCGGCTTTGTACCAGGATCCCCCCCAGCTTGAGCAGAGAATCCGGGCGCTGCTCGTCCACCACCACCAAATCGTTGGGCCATTTCAGCCGCAGCGGGATCCCAAGGTTTTGCCGTAAACGGCCCGCAATGCCCCAGCCCAAGGTCAGGGTCAGTTCCAGCAGCGAGTGATGCAAGGGCGGGGATCCCAGCCAAACGGACAGGTATAGTCCCCCCGGCTGCGAGTGCCACACTCGCCCATGTTGACCTTGCCCGGCCCGCTGGCGGGTGCTGACCAAAACTGTGCCCACCGGCAGCGGCTGTGGGAACCGACGGCCCCAATCCAAGAGCAGCCGATTGGTGGAATCGGTCACCGCCACTTGCAGCAGATGGCGGCCCCACCGGCCCGCCTGGGATCCCAGCCGCGAGGGAGAAAGCATCTCTACCCGGGATTAGCTCAACACAATGTCTTCCGCCGGACGCTGGGCCAGCCGCTTGAGGTTTTGGTAGCGCAACATGTCCAGCAGATCATTGCCCGAGCGCCCCTCCAGACGGGCCTCCACATGCAGCGCCTGCCCTAGGGCCTCCACCGCCTGCAGCCGCGGGATCCCGCGCAACACCAGGCGATCCACCGCATAGGCGTCAGCAGCCAACAGACGACGGTCATTGGTTTGGTCGCGGCGCAACTGCCAGAGGGCCAAGCCACTCAAACCACCCGAAACGGTTGCTCCCACGGGATCCTGTTGTACGGCCTCGAAGATCAAGCTCAACCCCCCCAGAGCTGCTATGGCCAGGTAAAAGTCGATCTGCCGCGACACCGCCCGACTGTAGTAGCCCACCTTGTGCAGGAACAGCCCCGCCCGCTGCAGGGGGGTAAATTGCCGCCACTCGTAGGGCTTGATGAACAGCCGCATCTGCCGTTCCCAGGGCATCTGCCGGCGGCCTTTGATCACCACCGTTTGCCGTTCCGAGGCGGGCAAGATCTTCACACTCTCCCGCATACTGGCTGGCAGCAGATCCAACAGGCGCTCAATCTCCGCCTGATCCAGAACGTAGTTTTCGTAGCCGTAGTATTCCGAGTTCATGCCGGGCCTGCTCCTCAGCTTAGTCCCATCGCCTGACGCATCTCTCGCACCGCCCGATCCAGCCCCACCAGCACCGCTCGACTGATAATGCTGTGGCCGATGTTCAGCTCCTCCATGCCAGGGATCCGCGCCACCGGGCCGACATTCCAGTAGGTAAGACCATGTCCCGCATTCACCCGCAAGCCCAGTTGAAGGGCCTGTTGGCTGGCCTTTTCCAGGTGGTCAAGTTCCACCTGCCGCTGAGCTGCGGATGAGGCTTCTGCATAGCGCCCCGTGTGGAGCTCCACCCAGCGGGCTCCCACTTGGGCAGCAGCGGCAATTTGGGTCGGATCTGGGTCGATAAACAAGCTGACGGGAATGCCGGATCCCTGCAGTTGGCCGACCACATCCCTGAGGCGCGACACCTGCCCCGCCACATCCAACCCACCTTCGGTGGTGATCTCCTCCCGCCGCTCGGGAACCAAAGTGACGTAGTCAGGCTTAATCTCCAGGGCAATCGCCACCATCTCATCGGTGGCTGCCATCTCCAGGTTGAGGTGGGTGCGCACGGTTTGCCGCAGCAGCCGCACATCCCGATCTTGAATGTGACGGCGATCCTCGCGCAAGTGCACCGTAATGCCATCTGCCCCCGCCAGCTCGGCAATCACCGCTGCCGCTACCGGATCTGGCTCCACCGTGCGGCGTGCCTGTCGAAGGGTGGCAATGTGGTCGATGTTAACTCCAAGACTTAACAAGGCTTTACTGCTTTGGGTGTAGAGGAGAATACCCCTAGTATTACATTATTCAATTTACGCCGGTCAGATGAGCCAGGATGCCATGGGCCTCAGGCCGCGAGGGTGTAGGCTTTACTCTATGATCAGGTAGCGACGTCTCGCCTGTGCGGGATCCACTCCGGGCTTGCCATGACTGATCCAGATGCCTCTCTGGCGGTGGGACAACACTCCCTTGTTGACCGGGCGCGAGTGCCGGCCTTAATTGCCCAGTACTTGCCGGTGGAGATCTGCATTTACTACCAAGTCGTCCCCTTGGCCCTGGATACCGACAGCCTCATCTTGGGCATGGTGGATCCCCAGGATTTGGCGGCGTTGGACTATGTGAGCAAAATGCTGGCCTATTCCCAGATTTCCGTCCAGCCAATCCCTCTCACCGCTCAGCAGCAGCAGGATTTAATTGCCTACTACTTCAGCCATCCCCCCGACCCGGCAGAGGTGGAGCGGCTGCGCCTCCAGGCCCAAGCCAACCGGGTGACTCGGGAGGTTCCTGCTCCCGTGTCGGGGCCACCCACGCAGTTGAGGCCAACCCAGCCTCCGTCCGTCCCCGCCGACGAATCAGAAGAGACAGTGCAGCAGTTGCTCAACTCGATGCTGCGGCGGGCTTTGGATGAGAAAGCCGAGCAAATTTTCGTGGAACCTCAAGAGGGGCCTTCTTGTCGAGTGCGCTACCGCCAGCAGGGGATTTTGCGGGATCTGTTCAAAGATCTCTCCGAGTCCATACGGGCGAAGTTGATCACCGCCATGAAGCGGATGATGGCGCTGGATCCGGAGTTGATCGGGGAGCCGCAGCAGGCAGAGGTGGAGCGGATGTACCGGGGGGAGCCACTGGTGTTGCAGTTGCGCATCATCCCACAGCGCTCCAAAAGTGGCCAGCGGCAGTCCTCTAGAGAAGGGGCCATCTTGAGCATCCTGCGAGGGGAAGCTCTCCAGAAATATCAACAAGGCCAGAATAACCTCCGCGTCTCTGAGACCCTAGCTTTGGCCCAACAGACCTATCAACTGCTGCAACAATTGCAAAGTGCTCTCAGCAACACAGTTGACAAGCTTAAGCAGTACCCCAGTCCGCCGCGGAGCGACTGGCCCCTGATGACGGAGGTGTTGGCAGCTATTCAAGCCCAAGCCCAGATGATCGCCATCCACCAGCAGGACTGGGAAAAACTCAATTCCGGCAGTTGACCCCCCAAAACCAGCCCCGAGCAACATCCCTTCAACGGGATCCCTCCCGCAGCAGCACCAAAATCACTCCGGCAATGATGCTGATGGTGGCACCGGCAATCAGGCTGGTGGCTAGACGTTCCAGCCGTTCCCCGATGGTTTGTGAGGTGTCGAACTTAAAAGTGAGCTTTTCGACATCACCTGAGAGCTTTTCGACATCGCCCG
>NZ_JANSHQ010000695.1:0-1087 GCF_047461715.1 Synechococcus sp. R8-2
TGGACGATCCGGTGGCGGGGCTAAAGGCGCTTAAGCGGGTTCTCAAACCTGACGGGATCCTGCGGGCCAACCTGCACCACGCCTACCAGCGGGAGGTGATCTTTCGCCTACAAGAGGCGTTTCGGCTGCTGGGGCTGTTTGATCTGCCCACCCCCGAAGCCTGTCAGCGGGTACGGGAATTCATGGCCAGTTTGGCCTCGGACGAAATGCGGGCAGCCCTGCGCTGGAACCCTGAGATCTACAAAGACGACACCAACATCCGGGCCAACTACCTCTTGCCAGGAGACAAGGGCTTCCTGATCCCCGACCTGATGCGCATGCTCGAGGAAGCTGAGCTGGGCCTGGTTTGTCTGGTGGACTATGCCGACTGGGATCCGGCGCTTTTGTTCAAGGAGAGGGCCATGCCCCCCTGGTTGCAAGCTGAGTTGGACAAGCTCTCGCCTGCGGATCAAAATCACTTTTATGAGCTGATCTACCCCAACCATCGCCTCATTGACTTTTGGGCGGAACACCCCGGCTCTTCCTTGGTCTTGCCCTGGAGCGACGCCGATTGGCTGGGGGGCAGAGTGCAGCTCAACCCCATCCTGGCCGACAACGTCGAATTTCGCCAAAACTTCGCCAAAGCTCACGAGAAAAAGCTGGAGTTTGCTATGAATTGGCCGGGATCCAGCTATGGGCGCCTAACCATTCCAGCTCCTCAGATGGCCTGGCTGGGATCCCTGTTGCAGGGGCCAACGGCAGTGAAAGCCTTGATTGAGCAAGCGGCCCAGGTCAACAAGTTAGAGCCGGAAGCGGCCCAGGAGGAGGTGCTCACCTACCTGGCGGGGCTGGAGTCGTTTTTGTTTGTGATGTTGGATCCTGCACCCGTTCCAGGAGAAGGAGTTTTTCCAATCGCTTGAGATCCCCGAGCCTTTCTCCCAAGGGTAGAGGGAAGCCAATGGGCCGGTTCACGGCAACTTGGAACGACTATTGAGGGATTGAGGCTCTGCCGGGCTGCAAGAACGGTCTTGGGCAGATGTCAGATGGGAAGAGATCCCTCTCTAGCGATCCACCAGGCGCAGCTCGAAGGTGAGGATGTTGGCGGCCA
>NZ_JANSHQ010000696.1:0-2280 GCF_047461715.1 Synechococcus sp. R8-2
GCAGAACCAGGAACCAGAATCCTTGCTCTTTGGGGCGGGGGGCATGTCAATCGCGCAACACGTAGCCTACCCCGCGCACCGTCTGGATAAGGCGCTTCTCCCCTGGGCCTTCGATCTTGAGGCGCAAGTAGCGAATATAGACCTCGATGATATTGGAGTCGCCCGTGAAGTCGCAGCCCCACACATGCTCTAAGATCTGTTGGCGGGTGAGCACCTGACGGGGGTGTTCCATCAAGTAGCGCAACAGGTCGTATTCTTTGGCCGTCAGCTCCACCTGTCGCTCTCCCCGGGTTACCTCCCGCGTTACGGGATCCAGAATCAGATCCATGAACACCAACTGGCCGTCGCGGGATCGCTTTGGCTGCCGCAAATAGATCCGTATCCGAGACAGCAGCTCCTGAATGCTGAAGGGTTTGACCACGTAATCATCCGCCCCGGCATCCAACCCCGCTGCTCGATCCGACACCTCATCTCTGGCGGTCATCAACACCACCGGCACGCGGTTGCCCGTTGAGCGCAGTCGCCGACAAATTTCCAAACCTGAGATGCCGGGCAACATCCAGTCCAACAGCACCAAGTCGGGGTTTTGGTCGCAGGCTGCCCTCAACCCGGCCATGCCATCGCTGGCTACGCTGACTCGATATCCCTCACAGGTCAGCTCCGTTTCCACAAAACGAGCCAGCTTAGCTTCATCTTCGATCACCAGAATGTGGGCAGAAGAGGGTTCAGGCTCTGGCATACGCTCTCTTGCTGAATCCAAGGAAGACGCCGAAAAACTTGCTCATTGCCCCCAAGCATATCTCAACCGTATGGATTGGCAGTCGAGATGACTGAATCCGTCCTAGCCTGCAACAGCCTTGTGGAATTGCCTGGGGTTGATATCAGCAAGTGCTTTGAGTTATTCAAAAGGCATTCATGTACCTTATCACCATGAGTATCCTAAGCCATGACCCTCTCTCCTGTTCGGCTCACCCCGCCCCTACCTCCCATTCGATGGGAAAAACTGCCGGAAGACTTTCCCTTGCCGGATGAGCCTGCGGAAAGCACCTTACAGCCCCTTTTGGCTGCTGCTCTGCGTGAGGCATTGGAACTCGCTCAGATGATCCCTGCCCAGGCTTTGATCGCCTCCAACTTTGGCCTTTGCAGCACTGTCGGGGACAAGGTGGTGGTGAAAGCCCCCGACTGGGTTTATGTGCCCGCAGTACAGCCGATTCCCGAAGGAGAGATCCGCCGCAGCTATACCCCACACTTAGAAGGGAATCCCCCGGCGATTGTGATGGAATTCATCTCCGAAACCGAGGGCGGCGAGTACTCCATCAATCCCCACTATCCCTATGGAAAATGGTATTTCTACGAGCGCATTTTGCAGGTGCCTGTCTATGTAATCTTTCATCCCAAAACCGGTGAGCTGGATGTCTACCGCCTGGAGAATGGCCGCTATACCCCTGTATCGGCGGATGAAAACCGTCGCTACTGGATCCCGGAGATTGGCTTGTTTTTGGGGGTGTGGCGGGGACAAAAAGCCGAGACCAAAGCCAACTGGTTGCGGTGGTGGACTGCCGATGGGAATTTGCTCCTATGGGGAATCGAACAGGTAGAGCAAGAGCGGCAGCGGGCCGAAGCGGCAGAAGCAGCCCTCGAACAGGCCCGTCTGGAACAGCAGCGCCTAGCCGCGAAATTGCGGGAGTTGGGCGTGGATCCCGAGGCAATAGCCGATTGAGGGCTCTCCTAGTAGGTGCGCCCGCGCCAAGAGCGGGGCCGGCTGAGGGCAGATAGGATTATCCGCAGAACGGCCAAGGGATCCGCCAGCGGAGAGATCCAAAACGTCCAGGGGGGGTCTTGATAGGAGCCGCGAATCCCCACGAGCACACCCAACCGTAGGGCAAGCAACCCCAAGTTCAGCCCCAACAGCAATTGCTCCGTCAGGGAGAGGGAAAGCCCTAAGCCGATCATGCCCAGTAAACCCACCGCCGCCAGCCCAGGGATCCCTTGGGTGAGGACGAGGAGAGCTATATCCCCCCACAACTGGGCCACAGGGGTGGCATCTTTCAAATCGAGGGATCGGCCCCACTCTCGCCAAGTTTCGCCAAAAGAAGTGTACATGCGCACCTTGAGCAGGTGCCGACCGTCGTAAAAAGCTACTTTAAAGCCGGCTGCCGCAATCTGCCGCACCAAGGTGACATCGTCACAGAAGGAGGCCCGCGCCACTGTGTAGCCATTCATCGCTTCCAGCACCGACCGGCGCACTAGCATACATTGCCCATTGGCCATCGTCCGTTC
>NZ_JANSHQ010000697.1:0-753 GCF_047461715.1 Synechococcus sp. R8-2
CGTCCCGCTGGCGCGATCGGAGCCGCAGCGGGTTTGGCCGTCTCCGCCCAAGGGCTTGCTGATTTCGGCCACCACCCCGCAAGACTTGGCAGCAGAAGCCGCTTGGCCAGGATTCTATGCTGGGGTACTCACCTATCTGCTGACGCAGTACCTGTGGGAAACCACGCCTGCCACTCGTCTGCTGGTGGCCTTTAACCAAGTGGTTAGCCGGCGAGAGCTGGGCCTATTCGCCTGCCAACGCCCCACCTTGGAAGGCAAAGACACTGCTCGACACATCCACCCCTATTTTCTCATGCCCACACCGGCAGGGGTCAGCGGGGTAGTTCAAGAAGTGAAGGGAAATCGGGCTCAGGTGTGGTTAGGCGGGATCCCATCGGCGGCCCTGTGTGGTTTGCAGCCGGGTACTCTTTTGGTTCCCATTCCCGCCGATCCTTCCGCCTCTTCGCCGACGCCGCTGCTCATGCGTTCTCGCAGTGGGCTGTTGGCTCAGGTTCAGATGGCCAGTCCGGAAGGGCAGCTTCCCCCTGTGGGCACACCTTTGCGGGAGCAGCTGCGCGGCCTCTCCAGCACGCTCAAGCTTTTGGTTGGCCTAGAGGAGAACCTGGGCCGCATTGAAAAGGTGGATCTGACCAATGCCATTGCCGGCTACAGCTGGATGGAAACGGCCAACCCCCGCGAGCGACAGGTGGACTGTTTGTTGGGCCGCATCACCCCGGAAATGGCCACTGCTTTTAGGACTCCGTCCCGCTGGCG
>NZ_JANSHQ010000698.1:0-1425 GCF_047461715.1 Synechococcus sp. R8-2
GTTCTTGCCTGCCCAAAGCCTCGATTTCCTCCACCAAGTTGGCGATATCCAGTTGATCCCACTGCCCCGATTTCAGCAGTGCGGCTTGCTTTTGCGTCCAGGCATAGAAGTCGTACTCGTAAAGTTGCATGCTTCATTGCCTAACTGGGCACTGGCCAAGGAGATCTTACTGACCCCGAACTACCCCTTTTTACCTTGAGCTCATTGATTTCCCGGACTAGGCCAAGTCCGGGAATGCTTGCGGAAAGCGGGTTTTGCCGGTTGGTTGGGGAAAGCGGGCGATGAGACTCGAACTCACGACATCCAGCTTGGGAAGCTAGCGTTCTACCACTGAACTACGCCCGCGTAAATCAATCTCAAGTTTAGCAAGCTGAAACCCTTGCTGAATCTAACCTATCACGTTCCCGACCCCTTGAGTAGGTGGGGAGTCGGGGGGCATATTTTGCCCGCAATTTGACCAGCAGGGAATGACGTCGAGAGACAAAGCTATCGTGCATGCTGGGGCAGGGCGAGAGTGGGTTAATCATCTTTCACATGGGATCCCTGGTACAACTGAGGCAGTATTCTGTCTGCGGCCTATGTCCAGCATCCTCCTGCTCTCCGGTAGTCCCAGCACTCCTTCTCGCTCAGAAGCCGTTTTACATCACGCTGCCGGGATCCTGTCCGATCTGGGATTGACCACTCAGTTTGTTTCGGTGCGGGATTTGCCCCCAGAGGATCTGGCACTGGCCAAGTTCGATAGCCCTCAACTCAAGGCAATTCAGCAAAAGGTGGCCCAAGCTACCGGGATCGTCATCTCTGCTCCCGTTTACAAAGCCTCCTATCCAGGTGTGTTGAAGGCACTGCTGGATTTGCTGGATCAAGACGCCTTTACCGGTAAAGTGATTCTCCCCATTGCCACCGGGGGAACCCTGGCCCATCTGCTGGCCATCGACTTTGCGATGAAACCTGTGCTGGCGGTGATGGGGGCAACCCACATCCTGAGAGGGGTTTATATCCTGAGTTCTCAAATTCAGTTGGACGCTGCCGGAACACTACAGCTAGAGGCCGACATCGAGGAACGTCTGCGAGCAGGGCTGCAGGCACTTGCGCAGGCGGTGAAATAGAAGAAATCAGAATTTTGCGGAGACTGGCCGAATACGGGATTGGTGCCCTGGGCCCGGAACCGGTTGCGGCAATCTATTCCGAAAAGTGCATAGGTGATTGCCCAGTCAGGCCCGAGAAGCCGCGGAAGAGCCGACGGCAAGGGATCCCTTTTGCGGGTATGGCCGGATTAAATTTCTATAAATCCCCCAAAAAACCTGCAAAACCGTAAGTTATGATACAGACATAGGATAAATCGTTCACCTCTGCAGTTGGCTCACCAGTGGCCTGGAGCTGTGCAGAGACGGAAGTAGGGGTCTTCCCGAAGGAACGCGCCTCAAC
>NZ_JANSHQ010000699.1:0-1006 GCF_047461715.1 Synechococcus sp. R8-2
CTCCGCACCGCTGACGCGAACGTAGGGGGGGACGATAAAGCACCAAAAGCAGTCCCGTTCCCACTCCCAGCAGCAAGACCACCGCAACCGCCACCCCCCCCGGCACGGATTGGTAGACCTCCCCGGTGAGCAGGCTGGAGAGGACTTGCGCCTGCAGCTCCACCGCCGCAATCTGGGATCCATCCGCAGTCCGCACCGGGAAGGTTTCGGGGTAGCCGCCCACAAAACCCACCAGGACAATTTTGTCCCGCAATTGGTCGGCAACTTCGGGGTCAAGGGGAGGGATCCCTTCTTGGCCGCGGCAGGCTTGGCTGGGGTTGATCATCGGGGCAACAGACCCGGATCCTGCCTGGAGAACAGCTGGAGGGCAAACCCGTTCGATGGGGATGATGGGGATCCCGTGCTGGGAGCCGAGGGGGTTGAATTGAATCGGCTGCAAACCCCGTTCTCGAAACCAGCGGCTGGCCCGCTCCGGGTCGTATTTGGCAAAAGCCAGAGCCTCGACCGAGGCGAACATCTGCTCCTCTTGGCTGTCGCGGCGCAGGTAGAGCCCCCGCAACTGGGCCTGGCGCAGGATCCCGGCCCTATCCACCTGATATTGCACCACCCCCTGCACATGCTCTGGCGGCACCAGGTACTCCAGCCGCAGAGAAGAGAAGGGCAGAAAATGGTTGTAGATGTTAATCTCGGAGCGGCCAAAGCTCTCGCTGCTGCGGGTGGCCAGGACCAAGCGATCTGGGTAGCGCTGCACCACCTGACGCAGAGGGGCATCTAAGTTCTCGTTGCCCAGGTTTTGAGGTACCACAAAGCTGCTGGGCAGGTTTAGCACCACCACCCTGGCCTCAGCTTCTTCCAGTAGACGCAACGTCAGGCCGGCGTAGTTGGCCCGTTCCAGAAGGAAGTCAACTTGATGTTGGCCAAGGTGCTCTGCACCACTGGTGCGGCCATTGCTTTCCCCCTGTCCGCTGTTCCCGTTAGCGGGAACGTGCTCCGCACCGCTGTCGCG
>NZ_JANSHQ010000700.1:0-576 GCF_047461715.1 Synechococcus sp. R8-2
GGGCAGCTCCCGGTAGGTGTCCCCCTGATGGCGGCGCAGCTCCGTCTGCTGATCCCCGGCCAGGACGATCAGGGGGTTGCGATCTGCGGAGAGGGGTGGCTCCACTGAGAACTTGCTCCACTCATGGCCGATCCAAATCCTCGCCCCCAGCCCCAAGACCACCATCAGGATGAGGCAGCCGCGCACCCCATACACCTGTGGTGGGGGTGGATCCAGCACTTGAATCCAGACGCTCTCCGGATCCCGGGGCGGGCCAAGGCTCAGTTGCTGGCCATGCCGCAAGATCACCCGGCGCACCCGCTCGACACCACCGAAGGGTTTGAGGCGGAAAACGCCGTTGGTCGAGTCTTGATCTTCTAGCTGGTAGCGACCGGCATTCCACCCCAGCCAGTAGAGAATAGGGGGCAACGGGATCCGCCAACCCAGACCGGGCAGGCGCCAATCCGGGCGGGGACGGATGTGGGCGTGGAGATGGCTCACCGCGGGGGCAGGGATGCGAATGGTGGCCACCGTCTGGCTGCGACCGAGAATGTCGGATCCCTTCAGGGCAACCACCTGGGGGGGCTCTCCTGGGCA
>NZ_JANSHQ010000701.1:0-1686 GCF_047461715.1 Synechococcus sp. R8-2
AAATGTTTCATTCCTGTTTAAATGACCATAACAGCTCATACCAACCAGCCATCCAATTAAAATGGAGCGGCCTCTTCGAGAATTTTCAGCAGGTGTTGCCGCTGTTCTGAGCTGAGGACCTGTCGCATTTCCAGAACTGCCTCAAAACGTTTGGCATTTACTTCTTGGCTTAGCTGTTGTACCCGCTGAAATTGAGCTGCCACTTCTGACTCAGGGGCATCGCCGACCAGCAACTCCCGCAATCGACCGCGGGCTGCCCTCAACTCCAAAATGCGCTCCAACAACTCTTCCTGTTTGCGGTGGCGGATCTGCTGCAATTGCCGCAACTGCTCGTCGGAGAGGTTCAGCTCCCGCAAATTGCGAGCAAAGGGGCGGCGCAAATCCATCATTCGCAAGGGGCGGGGTTGGCCCATCACCGGTTCACCCAGGGATCCCAGGTAGAGTGGCAAAATGGGGATCCAAATCCAAGCATTTCTCATGGTTCTTTGCAGGCTTTTTCTAAGAATCTGACCAAGGTCTCAGAAGTCTCAGCGGTGTAATGGTCAATGAAGGGGGATATTCGTGAGGCTGATGGATTTAGGATCCCTCTGGATCGCGTTCTATCCACCAAGTTTCGGTTTCTGTTCCCTCTGGGCTCAGCAAGCTTCCCCAAGTGCTCACCAAAAAACTTTCTAGGGCTTCGGTCTCCTGGGCCACCACCTGTACCTGCCAGCGCTGATAGCCAATCCAGCCCAGCAAAGCGCCCGCCAAAAGGGAGATGCCAACCCAACGCCAAGGGTGCTTGAGCCGGCCATGAAGTGGATGAGTCGCCACAACTTGAAGGATCTGCTCCTCCAGCCCAGAGGCCGCAGGGGGAGGGAGGGGGCGATATTGACGCAAAAAGTGGCGCAGCCGCTCGTCTGCTAGGGGGTTGGGGTGCTCACTCATGGGGTAATGCCCTCCTGAAGTAGGTGTTGACGGATGGTGGCACGGGCGTGAAACAGCCGGGACTTCACCGTTCCCACCGGGATCCTTAAAATCTCGGCAATCTCTTTCTGGGGCAGGTCTTCTAGGTCGTGCAGAATCAGAACCATTCTGTGTTCGGGGCTGAGCTGGGCCATGCCTCGCTGTAGAGCCTGTTGGTAGTACAGGTGCATCAGGTCGGGGCCAGGGTGAGCGACATCCGATCTAAGAGCCGGGTTTTGGGTTTGGGAGTGTTGCCGGGCGCAGCGCCGTCGCTGATCTGAGGCCACATTCCAACAGATGCGATACAGCCAAGTGGAAAACTGGGCCGAGCCGCGAAACCGAGGCAACCCTTTCCAGGCACGAATAAACACTTCCTGTACCAGGTCATCCAAAAGATCGGCTCCACACAAGGGATAGAGGATATTCCGTACCGACTGCTGGTATTTGCGGTAGAGTTGGCGAAAGCTCTGGCTGTCGCCGTTGAGGCAGCGCTGGATCAGCTCCCAATCGGATGTATCCTTTGCCGCCTGCACGAGAGGACGCTCCCTTGTTCTCAACCTTGCTTTGTCTGACTCCCAATGCCCCCAAAAGGTTCAAAGGATCCCTGTCTACGATGGCCCTCCACTTCCCGCCAAGCAAGATATGGTCGTTTAGGCTAGAGTGAGACACCTGGGCTATACGAGAAAAGCCTTATGGCCCCATGCATTATTGCTCCGCAGCGCTGACGCGACGACGCGACCA
>NZ_JANSHQ010000702.1:0-1937 GCF_047461715.1 Synechococcus sp. R8-2
AAGCTCCAGCCCACCCGCCCACCCAGCCCCCTGAAATTGGACGGCCTGATCGACTACGCCATTCGTTTGGTGCGTTTTGAAGAGCGCTACCGGGATGTTTTCGGCTTTGTGTTCGGCTCCACCCTGGTTTTCCAAAGCCTAGAGCTGGCCCAGCCCCACATCGGCAAGCACCGTATGGTCACCCTGGAAGGGGAGCTGTTGGAAACTTCGGGCGCCATGACCGGCGGCAGCGCCCCCCAGCGAGCTGGGATCCACTTTTCTGCCGGCGAACCTTCCGAGGAGGCCGCCTTGCGCTCCCGCTTGGCCGAGCTGGAGGAACTGCTGGCCGCCCTCACCCTGCGCCTACAAGCAGCCCAAGCCCGCGAAAAACAACTGGCCCAAGCCCTGCTCCTGGCTCGCCAAGACGCCCTGCAAGCCCAGCAATATCTGGAGCGTCACCAAGCCGATTGCCAAAAGCAACAGGCCCGCCTGCAACACCTGCAGGGATCCCTGGCGCAAAGGCAAAGCGAAAGCCACCAGATCCAGCAGCGGCTCCAGCAGATTCAACTGCGCTGGGATCCCTTGCAACAGCGCCTAGCCGATCTCGCCCTCAAGCTCAGCCAACTGGAGGGATCCCCGGTGAACCAGCATTGGCAGCAACTGCAGCAGGCGGTGCAGCAGCAGGAAAGTCGCTTGGCAGAGCTGCAGCAGCAACTGGCCCAACTGGAGCGGCAACAGCAGGAGAACTCCGGCCAACAACACCTGAAACAGGCCCAAATCCAGCACCACCAGGAGCGCCTGCAAGAGAGCGAACAGCGCCAAGCCCATCTGCAGGAGCAGATCGTCCAAGCCCAAGCCACCCTTGGCCAAATCCAGCAACACCTTGCCGAGCAACGGCAACAGATAAGCCAGATCGAGGCCCGACTTTCCCACCTGCGCCAAGAGCGGGATCGGCAAGAATTCCAATTGCGGGCTCAACAACAGCAAATCCAACGCCTGGAGTGGGAACGCTACAACGCCCTCACCCAACAACAGGAAAAAGAGGCCCTGCTGGCCCAACTGCAAACCCAACTGCAAGCGGTGGCCCAAGAGCTGCCGGATCCGCTGCCCGACTTGCCCGCCACCCTGACCTTAGACGAGCTGCAGCGGCAAAAACGCAAAATCGAAGAGCAATTGCGATCCCTGGAGCCGGTAAACATGCTGGCCATTGCCGAATACGAACAGACCCAAGCTCGCCTGCGGGATCTCAGCGCCAAACTGGAAACCCTGCACCAAGAGCGCACCGAGTTGTTGCTGCGCATCGAGAACTTTTCCACCCTGCGTCGGCAAGCCTTCTTGGATGCCTTTCATGCCGTCAACGGCCATTTTCAAACCATCTTTGCCCAACTTTCCGATGGGGATGGCCATTTGGAATTGGAAAACCCAGAGGATCCCTTTGCAGGCGGTCTAACCTTGGTGGCCCACCCCAAAGGTAAGCCGGTGCGCCGTCTCAGCGCCATGTCGGGAGGAGAAAAATCCTTGACAGCCCTCAGCTTTATTTTTGCTCTGCAGCGATTCCGCCCTTCCAGCTTTTACGCCTTTGATGAAGTAGATATGTTTTTGGACGGGGCCAATGTGGAAAAATTGGCCAATATGATCTGGCAGCAATCTCGTCAGGCGCAGTTTTTGGTGGTCAGTTTACGCCGCCCCATGATCGAAAAAGCTGAGCACACCATTGGTGTAACCCAGGCCCGCGGTGCATACACTCAGGTGATCGGCCTGACCAAACCCGCCCCTCACCCCAGTTAAGATGTGGCTTGGTTAAGAGCAGAGGGCAAATCCTGAGGTCCCATTAGACTCATTCTAAGAATGGTTTAGGAGTGTCCAAACGCCTGCCATGGTTGCTCTGACTCTGAATCTATCCCCCCTGACAACCCTGAGCCGAGCAGATTTTATTCGGCTTTGTGCCGCCAATCCTG
>NZ_JANSHQ010000703.1:0-713 GCF_047461715.1 Synechococcus sp. R8-2
CGACAGCGGGACGGAGTCCTTGCAGCCTGTTGTCAGTACCACTGCTAGCTTGGAAGAAAAGAAAGAGCGAGTCTGTTTGGAACCCATCCCCCCGCCTGGGGAGAAGATGCAATACCGAGCCATCGGCCTCATCGAAGGGCAATACATCCCCTCCCCAGAGCACTTTACCCGCGGGATTTTGCGCACCTCGGATGGCCTGGATCTGAATGCCGTATTGCTGGGCCGGGTGATGAGCCTGGTACGCAAGCATCTACGGCCGGAACGCAACTATCTGTGGGTGGTTTATCCTCGCACCCGCGACAAAACCGAAGATCTGCACGTGCAGTTGCTGGGGGTGTGGGCCCCAGAAGAAATGGGGCGAACTCTCCCCGAGGGATCCCGTCCAACAGTGGTGCCGGATTGGTTTTCCATCCGGGGCGAGGTCGTTTTTCAATCGCAGGAGAAAGGGTTCATCATTGTCAAGATCCGTCAATCGGGCAAAAAAGCTTCCGCCAACTCTCCCTCTCAGCGAGTCCAGAAGGATGGAGCCGCAGCCTCCAAGCCCCAAGCCTTTAAATTGCGCCTGATCGGATCCCTGCCGGGCAAAGGGGTAGGCAATTTCTGGGATCTGCAGGTGCGCCGCCGTGGATCCCTGCTCTATGTGGAGGCGGGCACTCCCATCGGCCCAGTACTCAAAACGCCGCCGCGCCCACGCCTGAAGCGTTCCCCCCCCC
>NZ_JANSHQ010000704.1:0-502 GCF_047461715.1 Synechococcus sp. R8-2
GTTGCTCTGCAACGCTGTCGCGACCAGGAACCGACGCAAACCGACAGCCCCTCTTCTTGGCAAGTGGTCACCCAGCGCCAGCCCACACCGGAGGAGTGGGCGGATCTGGAATTTGCCTGGATAGTCTGCAAACATGTGAAATCCAACGCCATTGTCGTTGCCAAGCAGGGACAGACGCTCGGCGTCGGAGCCGGACAAATGAATCGGGTGGGAGCAGCGGAGATCGCTCTCCAGCAGGCGGGATCCCAAGCAGCAGGAGCTGTTTTGGCCAGCGATGGCTTCTTCCCCTTTGCCGACAGCGTGGAGATGGCTGCCCAAGCAGGGATCCGCGCCATCATCCAGCCGGGGGGGAGCATCCGCGATGCCGATTCCATTGCTGCTGCCAACGCTGCCGGTATTGCCATGGTTTGCACCGGCATACGTCACTTTCTGCACTGAGCCCGCCTTTCTGCTCAAGAGAGAAATCTTCCCAAGAGAGACAAAGAGCATGACTCTAGTCAAT
>NZ_JANSHQ010000705.1:0-923 GCF_047461715.1 Synechococcus sp. R8-2
TGAGTGCGGGAGTATGTCACGCTATTCCGCAGCAGCCTTGGCTGCTTTCGCTTCGGCTTCCTTAGCAGCTTTGGCCGCTCTCATTTCCGCCAGAATCTCCTCCGGTCGTTTGCCAGCCCGCTGGGATCCAGCAGGCAAGTCGTGGGGATCGATCACCCCTTTAGGCAGATAGGCAAACTCCCGCAGTGGGGTCACCATTGGGTCCTCAGTTACCTTGGAGGGCAAACGGCCCATCGCCACCTGATGGTAGTTGAGGTCGTGGCGGTCGTAGGCGGCCAGCTCATAATCCTCAGTTACCGAGAGGCAGTTGGTGGGGCAAAACTCCACACAATTGGCACAGAAAATGCACACCCCAAAATCAATGCTGTAGCTGTAAAGCTCTTTTTTCTTCAGCTCTGGGTTGTAGGCCCAATCCACCACCGGCAGGTCAATTGGGCAAACCCGAACGCAGATCTCGCAGGCAATACACTTATCAAACTCGAAGTGGATGCGTCCCCGAAAGCGCTCAGAGGGGATCAGCTTTTCGAAGGGGTATTGCACAGTTACTGGGCGCCGACCCATGTGGTCGAAAACCACCCCCATTCCCTGGCCAATGTACTTGGCAGCTCGGAAGGCATCGCCCACATATTCTTTGACACGCTTTAGAAAAGTCATGGTCTATGTTCTCCCTCTCTGGCCTCTTTACTTCTCATTCAACCCCCAAAAAAGGTGGGGAAGGCGAGCTTTAGGGCTGCCGTCAGCAGCAAGTTAACAAAGGATACGGGCAGCAAAAACTTCCACCCCAAGTCCAGCAGTTGGTCAATGCGCACCCGCGGCAAGGTCCAGCGCAGCAGGATGGCCAAGAAGATGAAGATAAAAGCTTTGACCATCGTCATGACAATGCCCAAGGCCGCCGCGCCGATCTGCAAGAAAGGGTTATCCAA
>NZ_JANSHQ010000706.1:0-1681 GCF_047461715.1 Synechococcus sp. R8-2
TTCAGCGTGAATGTATCAGTCAGCGGCAGAAGCAAGGCAGTGGAAGCTGGACTTAACAGCCTGCATTTCGCTTCCACTTCCATTTGGATTCATTCAGACCTAAATCCAGAATCGAGGGCAATGCGAAAGCCTGGCTGCTTTGCAGAGGGTGGAAACTACAGCCAGGCAAGCAAGGATCTACAGCAGTGTCTTGGGTCTACTGGGATTACATCAGGCCAATTTGAGAAAGGATCCCTTGGCCGGTCAGCAACTCGGTCGCAACGCCGATCACAAAGCCCAACATTGCCAAACGGCCATTCCACTTTTCGGCGAAGGTGGTAAAGCCGAACTTAGCTTCTTGGTTCTCCATGGTTTTAGCTCCATCAACGGGTGACATCTTTAATGTGGCTCAGATATTAAAAAGTGTCAAGTTTTATGTCGAGAGCTAACAAGGGATCCCTAGCTGCTTTTCACGGTTGTCCAGAGGGCGTCGATGAGGCGCAGCTCTTCCCCTGACAGCACTTTAAGGTAGGTGAGTTTGGCAAGGGCCTCTTCGTCAGGGTAGATGGCCGGGTTTTGCCGATCTTCTGGGTTGATCATGGGCAGAGCTGCAGCGTTGGGGGTGGCGAAGCGGTTGTGGTTGCTCAGTTGAGCGCCGACTTCAGCATCCAGGATGAAATTGATGAAGCGATTGGCCAGCTCGGGGTTGGGGGCCTGGGCGGGAATGGCCATTACATCCAGCCAAATGTGGGCACCCTCGCGGGGGACAAAATAGCCGATGTTGGGGTTTTCTTCGGCAGCTTGCAGGGCATCGCCGCTGTAGACGATGGCTACATTGGCCGTTCCAGAAACCAGTTGGTTTTTGCCCCCCACGCCCCCAATTAGGCCGGCACTGCGGCGCTTGGTGTCGATCAAAAGCTGCTGGATCTGCTGCAGTTCGGAGCGAACGGTGGTGTTCATATCGAAGCCCAGGTAAACGGCAGCAGCGCCGATCATGGAGCGCATCTCGTCGATCATCACAAAGGGGCCATACTGCTGCTGCGGGTCGAAAATCAATCCCCAAGAGCGTTCAAAGTTTTCGGGCAGGCGGTCTTTGCGGTAGCCAATGCCGGTGGTGCCCCACTGATAGGCGGCGGTGTAGGTGTTTTCTGGATCAAAGGGCAGGCCGACAAATTTTTCGCCCAGGTTGCTTAGGTTGGGGATCAATTCTTTGTTGAGAGGCTGCAGCAGTCCCAGCTCCAACATGTTGGGCACAATGTAGTCGGTGGGAACAACAATGTCGTACTGGCTGGTGCCTCCCCCCCGCAGTTTGGCCACCATGTCTTCGTTGGATTCGTACACGCTGACCAGCACGCGGCTATTGGTGGCTTTTTCAAAGGCGGTGAGGATGTCGGGATCGATGTATTCTGACCAGATGTAGAGGTTGAGAGTCTGCCCCTGGGCAGAGGTAACATGGGGCCAAAACAAAACCAGGACAAGCACACAGCAGAGTAGGGTTGTAGCCGAGGCAATCCACTTTTTCATGAGATTTCTCCGACTGTGAAAAGTTGAAAACATCGTATCTGCTTTCATCCCCCAGCCGGCTACACCCGCGGCTAGGGGGCACGCCTTGGGCAATCGCCAAGCCCCGCAAACTCCGGTTGAGGCTCGGGTACTCACCCTTGTTTCCAAGACAACACCCAAACGGTATCAACGCCTCCGC
>NZ_JANSHQ010000707.1:0-715 GCF_047461715.1 Synechococcus sp. R8-2
AAATCGGCGTTGATCTTGTCGGCGATGGGCCCCGTCGGCGCGCCGCCCCCACCTGGCTTCATGGATTCCCAGAAAAAGGTGTGGTTCCAGACCTGGGCGGCATTGTTGAAGATGCCCACTTTGTCGGGATCCCCAAACGTGGTCTTGATAATTTCTTCTAGCGACTTATTGGCCAGCTCGGTGCCTTCGATCAGCTTGTTTAGGTTGGCCACGTAGGCGGCGTGGTGCTTGCCGTGGTGGTAGGAGAAGGTTTCCGCCGACATATAGGGCTTGAGGGCGTCGGCAGGGTAGGGCAGAGCCGGGAGTTCAAAAGCCATAATCGTCTGTCCTCTGTGTCTTGTGCAAAGAATGCAAGAAAGGACGCAGCGAAGGCAAAGATAAATCGGACAACGGCGTTACCTTTCTTTGCAGTCTTAGTGTAACTCAGAATGATTACGCTTTGGGATCCCCTCGCCATTTCCGTGCAGGCTGAGACCGTCCCCTCCTCTCCAAGCAGGGGGCCAGAGCTAACGGGATCCCTCCCGCAACAGCTCAATCAGCAGGGGAGCGACATCCCTGAGCAGGGGGATCAAAACAGCCGTGATGGCGGCGATGGTCACTACATTGCGGGTGAAGTTGAGGGTATCGCGGCTGAGCTGGAAAAACCGCTCGTCCCAGCGTTTGACCTCGGCCTCCAGACGTTCTTCGGCGCCAGCAATGCGTTCCTCGGCTTTGG
>NZ_JANSHQ010000708.1:0-2662 GCF_047461715.1 Synechococcus sp. R8-2
TGTTGGAGCGAGGGTCGTTGAGGGTGACCTTGCGCGGCTGAAAAGTGCCGTTGTTCACCTGCACCCGTCCACCCCCCAGCACCACATCTACCCCCTGCAGGCTGGTTTGGCTGGCTACAATCACGTCAAAGAGCCCGGTCAGGATCTCATAGGCGGTGGAGCTGGTGATGCGAATGCGACCGCCGTTGGTGCCATCGCCGCCATCCAGGGCCAGGTTGCTTTGCAAAGTTTCCCTGCCCGTCCCCAAAATCTCGATCAGCACCTCCAGGCCGGCTGTGGCAGTCTGAAGTCGCTGCGCCTCTGCAACTGCGTCTGCCAGTTTGGTAAAGGGGCCACTGGCCGGATCCACTCTCAGGATGATGGGCCCGCCACCTGGCGGAGGAAGAGGTGGAGAACTGCCGCCGCCACCCCCACAGCCGAGGGCAACCCCCGCCAACAGAGGCAGCAAGGCTGAACAGATCCCCCAACCAGATTTGGATACTTGGCCAAGCATAGGTGGAAAGCCCCTTACAAGCGCTTAGCGGTTAAGGTTGTTACAGCAACAAACAAGAGCAACAAACAACTGCCACGAGGTCAAAGTGCAGATGGCCAAGTTGCGATCCAATGCCCTCAGCAAAAGCATCCTCTGATGGATCCTCTGTTTAGTCAAGGCTTCGCCAGGGATCCGCAATCAATCGGCAACAAAAATCTCAAAAATCTAGCGCTCTTCAGGTACTTCGAGGGTTCCGGCGAGGATGTCTTGCTTCACCGCTTCCACAGCAGCCACCAAATCCGCTGAGAGCAAGGCTTGGTTGTATTCATCCAGGGCATAGCCCACACCCTCGTTCTCCAGGCCAAAGGTTTGAATGCCGCCGACAAAGTTGCCTTAAAGTTGCCTTCCACCACGCTGCGAATCACTTCATAGGTGGCCATATCCACCCGCTTCAGCATCGAGGTGAGACCGTGGTTGAGGGTGGCAGGGTTGTTATCGGTATCCCCCAGGTAGTTTTGGTTAGCATCCACACCGATAAAGAACAGCGGACGGGTATCTCCGCTGCAGATGCTGGCATAATCGGCGGGTTTGGGCACTTCCGCAAAGGGATCTCGAATGAAACTCACCCCGGCGGGCAGCCCTGTAGGATGCTGTTGGGCCAGAGCAGCCCAAAGAGCAGCGAGGTAACATCATCTCCCGCCGTATCCGTGTCGATCAAAAAGCGTTGCACAGCCATACCCAGGCTAAGCCCAAATCAGGGTGACATCTTAACCTTTGCGGGCAGTCTCAGGGCAGCCGCTGAGCCGGTGTATCTTGAAAAGGGATCCCTGTAGACCAGAGTTGGCGATGTCCTTCTCCATCCGCTCCATTACACCGCAACAGATGGCCCAATACCTACAGGATCCCGAGGCCGGCCCTCTGCAATTGATCGATGTGCGGGAACCGGCAGAGCTGGAGCTGGTGAATTTAAATGCCCTGGGCTTTCGCAACTACCCCTTGAGCCAGTACGAGGAATGGAGGGAACGGATCCTCACAGAGCTGGATCCAGATCGGCCAACTTTTGTGCTCTGTCATCATGGCCTCCGCTCTGCTCAGATGAGCCGGTGGCTACAGGCCAACGGGTTCACTCAGGTTCATAACATCAGCGGCGGCATTCACGCTTGGGCTTGTGAGGTGGATCCCTCCCTGCCCACCTATTGAGGTCACGGGCAAACCAGCACCATGTTCCCCATTCTTCATCTGCAGGGGGATCCCCAACAACGAGGCCAACAGTATGGATCCCAGGCGGCCCAACTCATTCGCCACAGCATTGCCAGCTACGCCCGCCAATTTGCCTACCGCTGTGGTCTCACCTGGCAGCAGGCCCAGGCCCAAGCAGAGGGATCCCTGCCCTGGCTAGAGCGCCACGTGCCCCACCTGCTGGAAGAAATCCAAGGAATTGCTGCGGGGAGTGGCTTTCGTTTCGCCGAGATTCTGGCCCTCAATTTGCGCACCGAAATTTTATCCAGATCGGTTCCCAGGGGATCCCATCCCGACTGCGCCGCTGCTCTGGAACACAATCTCCAAAACGGAGTACCCCAGCACCCAGCGGATCCTGCTCATGAATGCAAGGCAATGGAGAAACTCATCGATCCAAACCCAGCCAAGTCAGATGGGGGAGAATGTACTACCCTAGCGGCCTTGCCCCAGGTTACCTCCACCCACCACACCTACTTGGCCCAAACCTGGGATTGGCTTGGGGAGCAGCGCAGGGCCTGTGTGCTGTTGTGCGTTCGCTCCGATAACCACCCTGCCTACCTCACCCTGACCGAAGCTGGGATCCTGGCCAAAATCGGCCTCAACCGAGCAGGGTTGGCCGTGGCCCTCAACCTCTTGCGCTCTACCCTAGATGGGCAAACCGAGGGAATGCCGGTGCATTTGCTATTGCGCTTGTTGTTGGAGTGTGAGGAGTGGCAGCAAGCTGTGGAGAGGGTGAGATCCTATCCTTACACCGCGTCCTCTTGTGTCAGCGTTGCGGGTACCGCAGGACAGGCGGTAGGCCTACAGCCCGCTAGTGCAATCAGCTTTGAAATCAGTCCACGAGGAATTGGCCTGCATCTCCCTCAAGGAGGGATCCTCGCCCACACCAATCATTTCCTGGATCCGGCCTTGCGAGAAGATGAGCTGCCCCCCCATATAGGATCCTCCACA
>NZ_JANSHQ010000709.1:0-1294 GCF_047461715.1 Synechococcus sp. R8-2
TCGCGACAGCGGGACGGAGTCCCCAGATCGGACTTGTGGGTTTGGGTGAGATTGCGATCGGGTGGTTTCTCCTGGGGTGAGGGGAAAGCTGAGAAAGACTGCAAAAAAACTTAAGGTCACTTTCCCGCTGGGGGATAAGAGCCCCTACAGTGGATAAAGAAGAACATGGTGCTCCGCACCGCCAACGCAATGAGCTTTGTTATGTCCAAAAGCGGCGTGCTCCTGCTGAACTTGGGGGGGCCAGAGACCCAGGCTGATGTGCAGCCCTTTCTTTACAATCTGTTTGCCGATCCCGAGCTGATCCGGCTGCCGTTTCCCTTCTTGCAGCGGGCCTTCGCCTGGGCCATCTCCACGCTGCGGGCCGAAAAATCCCGCCGCAACTACGCGGCCATTGGGGGGGGATCCCCCTTGCGGCGCATTACTGCTGAGCAAGCGCGAGAACTGCAGGCCCACCTGGTGGCTGAGGGCTATGACGTGCCGGTGTATGTTGCCATGCGCTACTGGCATCCGTTGATCGAGTCGGTGGTGCAACAGATCAAGTCGGATGGGATCACCCGCTTGGTGGTGCTGCCACTCTACCCGCAGTATTCCATCAGCACGACGGGATCCAGCTTTAAGCTGCTGGATCGGCTCTGGGCTGAGGATCCGGAGCTGGCCCACATCGAGCGCTGCCAGATCTGCTCTTGGTACGATCAGCCCCAGTATGTGCAGGCGATGGCCAGAGGGATTCGGGAACAGTTGGATGGGTTTGCCGCTCCCGAGGGGGTGCATGTGCTGTTCAGCGCCCATGGCATTCCCGAAAGCTATGTCACCGAGGCCGGGGATCCCTACCAACGGGAAATGGAAGCCTGCGTGCGGCTGATCTGGAAGCAGGTGGGACGCCCCAATGACCACACCCTCTCCTATCAAAGCCGGGTGGGTTCGGTGCGGTGGCTGCAACCCTATACCGAACGGGTCATCCTGGAGTTGGGATCCCGAGGTGTGAAGCAGTTGCTGGTGGTGCCGATTAGCTTTGTGTCGGAGCACATCGAGACCCTGCAGGAGATTGACATCGAGTATCGGGAGCTGGCCCATCGAGCTGGGATTGCCGATTTTCGCCGTGTGCCCGCCTTGAATGCCGACCCTCTGTTCATTGCCGGCTTGGCGGCGCTGGTGCGGCCTCATCTGCTCACTCCGGGCTTGGCAGCTCCTGCCTTTGTCCCTGCTGCTGTGGGCGGCTCGCTGCTGGAGCGGTAGGGAAGAACGCCAGGCATTTCATTGTTGCTCTGCTCATTGTTGCTCTGCAACGCTGACG
>NZ_JANSHQ010000710.1:0-750 GCF_047461715.1 Synechococcus sp. R8-2
TCAGCGTAAATGTATCAGCTTCTCCCTTCTCTCCCGTTACTTCCTCTAGGTTATGCCTAGCCTGCCTTGACGGTTGAACCCACTCCAGCCCCCAGGGATCCCAATCGCTGGGTGAGGCGGCTGCCTCTGGTGACCGGCCTTTTGGGCAGCGTCCTTTTGGTTATTAATCGACTGGCCTTTACGCCGGAATTGCTTACCAGCCAGTCCCGTTCAGATGCCTTGGGGATCCTCCTCAGCGCCGTTTTGATCCTGACCGGCCTGCTGTGGCAGCAGATCCAGCCTCTTCCACCCCAAACGGCCCCCCTGCAGGGGATCCCCGGCTGTGATTGGCATCCCGATCTTTCCGAAAGCGAGAAACTGGAGCTGGCTTGGGCCTCCCATACCCTGCTCAGCACCACCGCCGCCCGCACCGTGGTGATCTGGGTGGGTGGGCGAACCCTCCTGCAACGGGGGATCCTAGCCACCCCCGGCCAGATGCCCTCCATTCAGCCCAAGAGCGTTTTACAGCGGGTCTTGCAGACGGGGCGGCCCGTGTATTTGGTGGATCTCAAGCTGTTCCCGGCCCGCGCCGAGTTCGATGGCCTGTTGCCCCCCGGATCCCAGGCCGTGCTGTGCCAGCCCATCGGCCAGCGAGGGTGCTTGATTTTGGGGAGCGATACCCCACGCAGCTTCAGCCGGCAGGAGCAAGCCTGGATTGCCGCCATTGCCGACAAGCTAGCAGCCACCCTACTCCCCTCTCCCCCTGGGAGA
>NZ_JANSHQ010000711.1:0-1387 GCF_047461715.1 Synechococcus sp. R8-2
GGACTCCGTCCCGCTGTCGCGATTGGCCGGAAACCGGTTATGTCTGCTTCCCCTTCTGCACTCTGGGCCACTGGCGGAGCCATTCTGCGGCTGTTGCGCTGGCATAAGCCGGCAGGGCGATTGATTTTGATGATCCCGGCGCTGTGGGGAGCTTTTTTGGCCGGACGGGGAACGCCCCCTTGGCCGTTGGTCGGGATCATCATTTTGGGCAGCCTGGCTGCCAGTGGGGCAGGCTGTGTCATCAACGATCTTTGGGATCGGGACTTAGATCCATTGGTGGAGCGCACCCGCCATCGCCCGTTGGCCAGCCGGGAGTTGACCGTTGGCGTCGGGATCCTGATGGCGGTGGTGAGTTTGGCCTGTGCGGCAGGGCTGGCGCTGTTTCTCAACCCGGTTAGCTTTGCCCTCTGTGTGGCGGCGGTGCCGGTGATCCTGCTCTATCCGGGGGCCAAGCGGGTGTTTCCGGTGCCGCAGTTGGTGCTGGCTCTGGCGTGGGGATTTGCCGTGCTCATCAGTTGGACGGCGGTGAGCGGCCAAGATGCCAACACCCCCCTGTGGGAAGAGGGGCTGGGCTGGCTGTGGCTGGCCACGGTGTTGTGGACACTGGGATTTGATACCGTCTATGCTCTTGCGGATCGGGAGGACGATGAGCGGGCCGGGATCCATTCCAGCGCCCGTTTTTTCGGGCAGCGGACGCCGACGGCGGTAGGGCTATTTTTTTTGGGCACTGCCATCGCGCTGTTGGGGGTAGGCCTCAGCCTACGGTTGCATGGAGTTTATTTTGTCAGCTTGGCCATCGTCACTGTCCTCTGGGGCCGGCAAACCTGGCAGCTCCACCAAAGGAATGCCTCTCCCACCTTGTACCTGGCCATCTTCGGCCAAAATGTGGTGCAAGGGTTTATTCTGCTGGCGGGGATGATCGGCGGGTCCCTGCTGGCCTGAGGGATCCCCTAGCCTCTCGCATGGCCAGATGCCTCTCTGAAGAACGCCTTGCCCCTCAGCCGACGCTGGGGCTGCCTCTTTGGGAAGGGATCCCGACAAATCTCCGGACTGGCAGGAATCGGCCCAGGGCCATGGGCAAACGGTAGAATGAGACGATTAATTGCAGGATCCCAGCCTCCGATGGCCCCACTGAGCAGCGGTGAGCCTCCCTATGACATTCTTATTCTCTCAAACGGCCCTGGAGAGCTGACCACCTGGGTGCGTCCGGTGGTGATGGAATTGCGCCAGCAACTGCCTCAGGCACGTCTCTCCCTGGTGCTGTCCCCCTGCCCCCATGCTTCCGGGCAAGAGATGAAGATAGCGCAAGCGTTCGTCGACGTGGATCGGGTGCAGGATCCCGATTTTTTTCTGGCTTTTTTGCTTACTGGCCAAACCGAAGAAGCCT
>NZ_JANSHQ010000712.1:0-2982 GCF_047461715.1 Synechococcus sp. R8-2
GCCCTCACCCCCAGCCCCTCTCTCTCAGGGAGAGGGGAAATTGGCGGGATTTTGGGTAGGAAGGGATCCCACCTAGATTAATCTAGAGGAACTTTGTCTGGCCTCACTGGCATTTGCCCTTCCCCACGAGTTTGCCTATGTCTGTCATCCGTGCCCTCCACAGGCAGTTGGTAACCAAAGAGCGCTCTGCCGAAGAAATCGCCCGCGAATACCTGGAGCGTCTCACCCAACTGGAGCCGCAGCTCAAGAGCTTTATTACTGTGACCGAGGAACTGGCTCTGCAACAGGCCAGGGCGGTGGACGCCCGCATTCGGGCCGGGGAGGCGATCGGCCCTTTGGCCGGGATCCCGTTAGCTGTCAAAGACAACCTCTGCACCCAAGGGATCCGCACCACCTGTGCCTCCCGGATGCTGGAGGGGTTCATTCCCCCCTACGAGTCAACAGTGACGGCGCGGCTGGCGGCTGCGGGCATGGTGACGGTGGGCAAGACCAACCTGGACGAGTTTGCCATGGGCAGCTCCACGGAAAACTCGGCCTTTCAGCGCACGGCCAATCCCTGGGATCTGACGCGGGTGCCAGGGGGATCCTCTGGGGGATCGGCGGCGGCGGTGGCTGCCGACCAAGCGGTGGTGGCCCTGGGCTCAGATACGGGGGGATCCATCCGCCAACCGGCAGCTTTTTGTGGGGTGGTGGGCCTCAAGCCCACCTACGGGCTGGTGTCTCGCTACGGGCTGGTGGCTTTTGCCTCGTCTTTGGATCAGGTGGGGCCGTTTGGGCGCACGGTGGAGGATGTGGCCTTGCTGCTGCAGGGGATCGCCGGCCATGACCCGATGGACTCCACCAGCCTGAAGGTGGATATCCCGGACTATAGCCAGGCTCTGCTCCCTGAGATCAAGGGGTTCAAAATCGGGGTGATCCGCGACTTGCTGGGAGAAGGATGCGGCGAGGAGACCCGCGCTGCCGTGCAAGCGGCCATTCAACATCTGCAGGAACTGGGGGCCGAGATCCTGGAGATCGACTGCCCCAGTTTTCGCTACGGCCTGGCCACCTATTACATCATCGCCCCTTCGGAAGCCTCTGCCAATTTGGCCCGCTACGACGGGGTGAAATACGGCCTGCGGGAACCTGCCGACTCGCTGCTGGCCATGTATGGCAAGACCCGCGCCCACGGCTTTGGGCCGGAAGTCAAGCGGCGCATTATGATCGGCACCTATGCCCTCTCTTCGGGGTATTACGACGCCTACTACCTCAAGGCTCAGAAGGTGCGCACCCTCATCAAGCAGGACTTCCTCAAGGCTTTCGAGAAGGTGGATGTGCTGGTCAGCCCCACCACCCCCACCCCAGCCTTCAAGCTCGGCGAGCGGGAGGATCCCCTCAGCATGTACCTCTGCGACCTGATGACGATCCCGGTGAACCTGGCGGGTTTGCCGGGGCTGAGCCTGCCCTGCGGGTTTGCCGATGGGCTGCCCATTGGCCTGCAAATTGTGGGCAATGCCCTACAGGAGAGCAAGGTGCTGCGGGTGGCCTATGCCTATGAGCAAAGCACCGACTGGCACAAGCGACGGCCCCCGCTGGGGCAGCCCTCAGTTGAAGAGGGCCAGGGATCCGATCCCGGCCAACCTCAAGCCAAGCGCAGATCCGGCAAAAGGAGCAAAAAATCCAAAAGCTGAGGCGGGAAGGGCGGCAACTAGGCCATGCCCATCTGGTTGGCCGCTGAAAAGCGTTCCATAAAGCGCAGGAAGCGATCCCACTCTGCCTCGGTTTCCATGTCGTAGGTCACTTCCAGGGCTTTGAATTCCCCGTTCAGGAACTTGGCCCTGATGTTGCGGGTGGTCAGCTCCCCTTCCTCATCGATCATCCGCATGCCGAGGATGTTTTGCGTATCGGATTTCAGCTCCTCGAAGCGGAAAATCGCGGATCCCCGGTTGCCGGTCTTGGATTTCAGCACTCGCACCTGGGTGGGCACCTCTTGGATGCCGGGGGAGAACTCGATACTGGCCATGATGTCCTACGAAACACGATGATTTAAGCCATTATAACCGGCCAATCCCCGCATCCTGCTCCAGAAAATCTCTCAGCTCCTGGGCCGTCATCTGCTCCAGGTGATGGCCGGCCTGCCGTTGGGCTTCTGCCACATCGGGGATCCGGTCGCACAGGGCGCCAACCCGAAGGGGAAGAGGCTGGGCTGCCAACCCAGCGCGCGCTGCCGGAGTCACCTGGCCACAGAGGATGAGCAGGGGTTTTTGGGCTTGGATAGCCTGCTCCAGCACGGCCCCCACCACCTTTCCCATCGTGCTTTGTTCGTCGAGGCAGCCCTCTCCGGTGACGACCAGATGGCAGCGGCGGATGCGCTCCGGCAGGGCCAATTGCCGCGCCAAGAGCTGGATCCCGGACTCCAGAGTGGCCTCCAAAAAAGCCACCAGACCTGCTCCTAAGCCGCCTGCGGCTCCGGCCCCCGGGATCCCGGCCACGGCCTGGCCCAAATCTCGCTCCACCACTTGAGCCCACTGCTGCAGCGCCTGCTCCAACTGCTGCACCTGGGAAGGGGTGGCGCCCTTCTGGGGGGCAAAGACGGCGGCGGCTCCCAACGGGCCAGTGAGGGGGTTTTGCACATCGCAGAGGCCGCGGACCCGTTTCCCCTGCCAAACAGGCTGTTCGGGGGGCTCGATGCGCGCCACCCGGGCCAGCTCCGCCCCACCCCAGCCGATGGGATCCCCAGCTCCATCCAACAGGCGATAGCCTAAGGCCTGCGCCATGCCCGCCCCTCCATCCACGGTGGCGGATCCCCCCAGTCCTATCCAGATCTCAGCGATGGGATCGCGGCAAACAGCCCGCAGCAGCTCCCCCAGGCCATAAGTGGTGGTGCGGGTGGGATCCCGCCGCTCCGGTGGCACCAAGGTCAGGCCGGCCACCTGGGCCAGCTCCAACAGGGCCAGCTCTCCCGCCACCCCATATTCCGCCCACACGGGATCCCCCAGGGGG
>NZ_JANSHQ010000713.1:0-880 GCF_047461715.1 Synechococcus sp. R8-2
AGATTCGGGATCTGCGCCGCGATTTTCTGGAACGGCGTTAGCTTCCATCCAACCCTGGCCCAAGCGCTCACAGCCCTGCTCCCAGAGGAAGAGAGGGGTTGTGCGAGATGACAAGGCTAGTATGGCAGCAAAGAGACTTTTGGCCGAGACGGTTTATGGCTTTGGCAATGGGATCCGTTTCTGCACCATCAAGAGCTCGCCTGAGTTTGGCGGAATACCTTGCTTATTCGGATGGCAGTGATACCCGCTATGAGCTGGTGGCAGGGGAGTTGGTGCCCATGGCTCTTCCAACCGGACGGCATGTGCAGATTCAAAACTTTCTCAGCCGAGTTTTCGAGGCAGAGATTGCACGGCAGCAGTTGCCCTGGACAGCGATACAGGGGAGCCCAGGGATCCAGTCTCCGCGGGGCAATCGGTGGGCTACGGTGCGGATCCCGGATGTGGTGGTGCTGCCTCTGGAGCAGTGGCAGGAGATGGGATCCAGAGAGGCGTTGATTCGCCTGGAGGATCCGCCGCCGCTACTGGTGGTGGAGGTAGTCAGTGAGTCCAGCCGGGCAGCAGACTATCGGGCCAAGCGGGCGGAATACTGCGTTTTGGGAATTGGCGAGTATTGGATTGTCGATCCGCTGGAAGAAAAAGTAAGCCTGCTGCTGCTTCATGAAGGCTGGTACGATGTGCTGGAGCTGAAGGGATCCGATCCGGTATCCTCAAAGGTCTTTCCCAAGCTGGAGTTGCAGGCGGGGGAGATCTTGGCTGCGGATTCGGGTTATTCTGGTAAAGCTACGGGGAGTTAGCTCAGTTGGTAGAGCGCTGCGATCGCACCGCAGAGGTCAGGGATTCGAGTTCCCTACTCTCCATCGCCCTCACCCCTGGCCCCTCT
>NZ_JANSHQ010000714.1:0-1008 GCF_047461715.1 Synechococcus sp. R8-2
TCAGGCCGGGGAGGATGTCAAAAGACCTCAGCTGCCCAACACTGTGCAGCTGACAAAAAATACAGTTCTCTTGGGAGAGGAGCCGAGGGTGGTGGCGTTGGCGGCGCGGAGCGCTTGGGAGCGGATCCACCGGTTGGGAAAGGGGCGGCAAATGCTAACGTCAGAGTAGGGATCTTTCCGCTGGGCAAGGGATCCCGTTACCCTGGTTTTTGGCTTTTTCCCCAAGATCTGGATGTTGAGAGCTGGAATTGTCGGCCTGCCCAACGTAGGCAAATCTACCTTGTTCAACGCCCTCTGTGAAAATGCCAAAGCCGAGGCGGCCAACTTTCCCTTCTGCACCATTGAGCCGAATGTGGGGCGGGTGGCGGTGCCCGACGAGCGCTTGCAGGTGCTGGCCAAGATCAGCGGTTCTGCCGAGATCATCCCCAGCCAAATCGAGTTTGTGGATATTGCCGGGCTGGTGGCTGGAGCCAGCAAGGGGGAGGGTCTGGGCAACCAGTTTCTCTCCCACATTCGCCAGGTGGACGCCGTGGTGCACGTGGTGCGCTGCTTCCAAGACGAGAACATTGTGCATGTGGCGGGTTCGGTGGATCCCTTGCGGGATATCGGGGTGATCAACTTGGAGCTAGCCTTGGCGGATTTGGCCCAGATCGAGCGGCGCATAGAGCGGGTGCGCAAGCAGGCAAAGTCCGACAAAACCGCCCAACTGGAGTTGCAGGCTCTGGAACAATTACAGGCTGCCTTGGACGAGGGCAAGCCGGCTCGCCTAGTACCCCTCAGCCCAGAAGAAGAGCAGTTGATCAAAGGGTTGGGGCTGCTCACCCGCAAAAAAGTCATCTACGCCGCCAATGTGGCGGAAACGGATCTGGCCAGCGGCAATGCCTGGGTGGAGCAGGTGCGGCAATTTGCCAAAGCGGAAGGGGCAGGTGTGGTGGTGGTCTCAGCCCAGGTGGAGGCGGAACTGGTGGAGCTACCCCCCGACGAGCGACAGGCCTATCTGGATTCGTT
>NZ_JANSHQ010000715.1:0-1230 GCF_047461715.1 Synechococcus sp. R8-2
AATCTACACTAATTCGGTCAAGCTTTAGGAGTTTCTGATTACCAGGCGGCAGCGGGCAGAGGGAGAGAGCGGGATCCCTTGGCCCGGAGAGGGATTTGTCCCCAGCGATCCCGTCGGATCCCCATCACCAAGCCGTGCCAGAGGGGGCTGGGATCCAATGCCGGCAACTTAACCCAGTGGTAGCGCAACACCCCTCGCCGTGGGTTCACCTCCAGCTCAAACACCCGCAGAGCCGAAACCGGCCCCACCAGAGGAGGTGCTGTCAGGTAGGGGATCCCATCGCGGACATACACCTTCGGCACATGCAGGTGGCCACTCAGCACCGCCACCACCCGTCCGTGACGGGCCAAGAGAGCGTGTAGCGCCGAGGCTGGTTCGCTGAGGAGCCGGTACTTGCGAAACAAAACCGCGTCCATTTGGGTGGGAGCAATGAAGGGCGGCTGATGGATCAGCAGGATCAGCCATTCTTCCGGCACCGTTTGCAGATGTTCGCCCAGCCAGTGCAGTTGGGAGGGGCGGAGCACGCCCTGAGGCAAAGGGAAGCGTCCCAGGCTGGCGTCGAGGGCAATCAAGCGGATCCCGGGCAGAGGGGAAAGGCTGTAATCGACGTAACCGGTGGGAGCCGGGGACAGGGGAAATTGGCTTTGGCACCAACGGATAAACTGATCTCGGTTAAAGCGTCCCTTTCTCCTCAGGGTGTCGATATCGTGGTTGCCCAGGCTGAGGTAATAGGGCACCCGCAGTTGGGCAAGAATCTCCTGGAAAGAGTGAAAGCTCTCCGGATCCGCTTGATCCACCAAATCTCCGGTAAACACCACGAAGTGCAGATCCGGCACCTGGTTGAGATGGGCAACGGCGGCTTCCAACTGGCGGCGGGGGGAATCGGACATCCACCAACAGCGGCACCCCGTCTCGGGCATCAGGTGGACATCTGAGACTTGAGCAAAGCAAATGCGTTGGGTTGCCATTGTTTAGGTACTTATTCACACCTCACGCCCGCATCATAGTCAATGATGGGCCGGGGGGCTATGGGCTTCTCTTAACCTCAGCTGGGAGCCATCGGCAACTGGGGCACAGGTAGGGCTGTGAAAGGGGCGCGCAGACTGGTCAAATTGGTCTGAGAGGGTTTCCCAGGCTGTCACCCCCAACTTTTCTCCCAGCAGGATAGATTGAATGGATTGATGAGTAGCAAAGCGGTCTGTACCCTTTGCTCCATCCCATACTTCCCGG
>NZ_JANSHQ010000716.1:0-1426 GCF_047461715.1 Synechococcus sp. R8-2
GCCCACTCCCCCCTTGCCGCTGGAAATGGCGATGATGTTGCGCACACCGGGGATGGACTGGCGATTCGGCAGGGAAGGGGAACGGGGGGTTTCTGCCGTTACCGTGACATCAATGGCTTCGATGGGGGTCAACCGGCGGATGGCAGCTTTGCACTCCTCGACAATGAATTCTCGCAAAGGGCAGGCCGGCGTGGTCAGCACCAGGGTAAAGGCCACTCGCCCAGGCTCGACGCGAATATCCCGGATCATGTTCAGTTCCACCAGGCTGCGGCGCAGCTCCGGATCTTGAACAGGGCGCAACGCTTCAAGGATGGCAGCAGCATCAAGGGTGGAGGTGGTCATGGAATCGGAAGGCTCAGCGGGTCAGTCCATATTTCACTCTAATCGGTTTTTCTCGGGTTCTTGCCGGCAGGGAAGGACAGCTCCAAAACGGGCTGCCACGCTAGTCCTGGGCAAGCAGGCTGGCCGAGGCTGATTCTGGTTGGAAGACAACGCTGTTGGCCGACGGGGGAGGGCAATTGTGCAAGCGCTGAGTGGGAGTTGGCTTGTGGTTGGGGCTAACGTTCTTGGCGCAGTTGATCCCTCTGCTGGAAAAGAGGGGATCCCGTCGCTTCTCAATCCGGGACGAGCGCGCCCACCGGGCCGTACCAACTCTCTCTTGTGGCTTGCCCTGGGATCCCTTCTGCCGTTACTTTTCTCGGTCACCCTACCTGCCTTGTGCGGTGAGTCCTCTGGGCCCCTGCCGCTGCCCCCACCACGCTGCGCGTCCAAAAGATGCTGCCTGGGCGTTCTGTCCACAACAAGAATAAACTGTGGTCTGTTCTCGTGCCGGTATCTCAGGAAATTCAAGGAATTGGTTGTGAAGCCAGGCAAAAGTATGGAAATCCGTCCTGCCACCGCCTTAGATGTGCCCGTTTTGTTTGACCTCATCTGCGCCTTGGCCGAGTACGAGAAGCTGAGCCACCTGGTAACGGGATCCGCTGATCTGTTGCGCCACTACTTGTTCGGCCCAGAGGCTTTGGCCTCGGCGTTGTTGGCAGAAGTGGAGGGGCAAGCGGTGGGATTTGCCCTCTACTTCCGCAATTTTTCCACGTTCCTGACCCGACCAGGGATTTACCTTGAGGATCTGTTCGTGTTGCCGGAGTTTCGCGGCAGAGGCATTGGCAAAGCGCTCTTGGCGCGGGTGGCTCAGGAGGCGGTGGCCAAAGGATATGGGCGGCTGGAGTGGATGGTTTTGGATTGGAACCAGCCGGCGATAGAGTTCTATCGACGCATGGGTGCCCAGCAACATCCCGAATGGATTCTCAACCGCGTGGTGGGTGCTGATTTGGAAGCTTTGGCTCGGCTGGCTGAGGATCCCTGTCGATCTTGAGCAAGCTCCCCTCTGTTACAGACCCTAGCATTCGTGACATCCTCCCGGCGCTCG
>NZ_JANSHQ010000717.1:0-1513 GCF_047461715.1 Synechococcus sp. R8-2
CAAGGAGTTCACCCCCTTTGCGTCATAGGGTGTAGCTGCTCGGCCCCTCTTCAGCTACGAACTGTTTGCTTCTCCAATCCAACCCTCTCGGAAACTGACTGGCTAAACAACGCTGCTGCGGGGGAGGAATACCTCTACACCTATCCCGCGTGCTGCTACTACAGGCAGGGAAGTCATGCCGACGTTGGAGCTCCCGGCACTGCACGAATCGGTGATAATATTCCTACCTCTCATTCCTACCCCGGTGGGTGCCGACCATGCCAGATTTTCTGCCCTACGCCTACTTTCAGGGCCAGATTGTCCCCTTTGCTGAGGCGAAGATCTCCATTGCCACCCATGCTCTGCACTACGGGACAGCGGCGTTCGGCGGCCTACGCGGGATCCCTGATCCGCAAAACCCGGATCAAGTTCTGGTGTTCCGTCTGGATCGCCATTGCCGACGACTGAGTCAAAGCGCCCGCCTGCTCTGTTTTGATCTCCCTGCTGAACGGATTGAGCAGGTGATCGTCGAGCTGATCCGAAAAAACCGTCCCTCCACGTCTTTCTACATCCGCCCCTTGGTGTACACCTCCGACCTAGGCATCTCGCCGCGGCTGCACAACATTGAGAAAGACTTTTTCGTGTACGGCTTGGAACTGGGGGACTACCTCTCGCCAGAGGGAGTCAGTTGCCGCATCAGCTCTTGGGCCCGGCAAGAGGATCGCAGCCTACCATTGCGGGGCAAGATCACCGGCGCCTACATCACTTCCTCTTTGGCCAAAACCGAGGCGGCGCAGGCTGGCTATGACGAGGCCATTTTGATGAACTCCCAGGGCAAAGTGAGCGAAGCCTCGGGCATGAACATCTTCATCGTGCGCAATGGCGTGCTGATTACCCCCAGCTTCGACCAAGATATCTTGGAAGGGATCACCCGCGACAGTGTCCTCACCCTGGCCCGTGATCTGGGGATCCCTACCCAAGAGCGGCCCGTTGACAAATCGGAGCTATTGATTGCTGACGAGGCCTTTTTAACCGGCACTGCTGCCAAGATCACCCCCATTCGCCAGATCGAGCAGTACGTCCTGCCCCCCTCCCGCCCCATCACCGAGCAGTTGCGGCAGAAGCTGACGGCAATTACCGAAAATCGGGATCCCGTCTATGCCCATTGGGTGAAGGTGATCCCTCTGAAAGAAAGCTAGTCCCTAGTCGAGGGGAGAAGCGTCATTATTAAACTGAGCACTCTAGATGGGTAGAGGGGGATCCCTTGCACGAAATTTCCATCACCTGGGCCGACTACCACCGCAAAATCGAGGAGTTGGCCGTCAAAGTCTACGAAAGCGGGTGGGAATTCAACCAAATCGTCTGTATTGCCAAGGGGGGGCTGCGCATCGGCGATACCTTGGCCCGTCTTTTCGACCTGCCCCTGGCTATTCTCTCAGCCTCTTCCTACTCTGGGCCCGGTAACCGCCAGCGGGGGCAACTGACCTTCTCGCGGGATCTAGCCATGACCACCGCCAACCTGGGCAGCCACGTG
>NZ_JANSHQ010000718.1:0-2519 GCF_047461715.1 Synechococcus sp. R8-2
GGGCCGCCCACAGCTTGCCTGAGCCGTCCAAAACCAAAAAGAGATCCCCCGGCCTGAGGCGGCGTACCCGCTGCAAGTAGTGCTGTTGCAGACCAGTTAAATGGAGAACACCGCTGGGATCCCGCTGCGCTGGGTCAATCGCCAATCGGGGCAAAGCGCTCAGGTCATGCGTGCGTTCAGACAACACCATTCCCCCCGTCGCCAGAGGGCTGCCACCACCCATTCGTTGGCCTCCAGCATCTCCGCCACCAACTTGGCCTGCTCGATGAGGATGCCGCTGAGGATTAGCCATCCCCCCTCCTTCACCACCAGCCGAAACTCCGGGATCATATCCAGGATCACATCTGCCAGGATGTTGCACACCAACCCATCCACCATTTCGGGAATATGCTCCAGGCTGCCCTGAGCGACCACAATGCGATCCGTCAGGCCGTTGAGATCGCGGTTGTGCATCGTGGCTTGCACCGCCAGGGGGTCGATGTCCACCGCAAACACCCGCTTCACCCCCAACAGGGCCGCCGCCAACGACAAAATGCCGGATCCACAGCCCACATCCGCCACAGTCACTCCCTCGGCACCCCCGCCGCCCTCCAGGCGCATCTCCAGCGACTCCAGACAGAGCTGCGTGGTGGGGTGAGTGCCCGTGCCGAAGGCCATACCGGGATCCAGCCGCAACAGGTGCCGACCGGGGTGAGGGGGCGGATCCAGCCAGGCCGGACAAATGAGCAACTTGTCCCCGACCCATTGGGGCTGCCAGTGCTGCTTCCAACTGCTGCTCCAATCTTCCGCCTCTATGCGTTCCCAGCGCAGCTTGGGAACCCGCTGACCGGCAATGAGGGCATCCTGCTGCAGGCGCAGGGAGAGGGCTGCCAAATCCAAGAGGCTGACGTGAGGCCAAGGCAGATAGGCGTGAATGCAAATCTGATCTTCGCCGTGGGCTTGGCTGGTCATGCCCCGACAGCCAAAATTCTCCAGCCGCCAAAAGATCAGGTCTTCTTGGGCAGGGGAGGCGATGAGACTGAGATCCCACCAAGCACCAGCGGGGTCCAGCGCTTGTGCGGGCGAAAACGGAGTGGGATTGGCAACAGTTCTGCTCACAGGGATCCCTTCACAAACCTAGGGAAAAACCAAAGTGATGGCCAACAAGATAGCGCTTCATGTCACCCAGCCGGCCAGCACTCAATGCGGCACTTTATATCAAAAATTGCAGCGCTCTGCTCAATTCATAGTTTAGGCTTATTCTGGCTATTCTGGGATTGAAAGGCTCACAGCGTCGGTTCAGCAGCGAAGAAGGGAAGGATCCCCCCAATTGGGGGATGACCCTCAGCGGCTCTTTGGATGACCAGCTCAGCCCTGTGAGATAGATTAAGTCCAAAAGCATTGAACAAGAATTGGATGCAGCGTTGACATTCGTTCCGAGCCTCAGTGATTTTGCGGATAGATGGGGTTTGGCTAGGGCGTACTGAGCAACGATGTAAGGATGAAGAAAGAGCAATGCAGGTGGCGAGGTCGATGTCAATTGAGCAGTCAGGGCAGCAGCCGAAGGTAGCTCCTTGGGGGATTACCAGAGGGGAAAGGGCTGCCCATAAGGATCCCCAGCCGCTCAAAGTCAGCACCCGCAAGGACTCCGTGCCGCTGACGCGATCCGCTCTGATGCGGCGTTTTAACCAGAGCTTTCCGCCTTTTTACAGCCAGTTTGTCAGCAGCGAGGTGCAGGCCCAAAATCTGCGCTTGGCTTACACCCTCTACCAGACCCGCAAGGCGGTGGTACAGATGCAGGACGAAGGTCGCAAGACGGTGGTCTGTCTGGCCTACCGTAATCGACCTTCCCTGCTCAGCGATCTGTTTGGGGTGTTCACCGCTTTTAATCTCTCGGTGCACGGCATCCATCTCTATGGGCAGATCTACTCACCGCACCTGGTGTTTATCCGCACCATTGTCTCCCGCGATGGCCACAGCCTTTCTTCCCAAACCAAGCTCAGCCTAGAACGGGCCATTCACGAATGCCTGGCGGGTGTGTTTCGCGTTCACGAAACCTTGGCACTGGAGTTTGATCTCAAGGCCGGACTAAAAGACGTGCAGGTTTCTTTTTATTTTGACCCGGTGTTTCATTTGCCCACACTTCTGGTGGATGTGGACAACCAGCCGGGCGCGTTTTACCGGGTGATGACGGCCCTCGCGCAGGAGGATTTGACCGTTGTTAACCTCAACTTGATGCTCCGCCGCAAGCAGACGCGCTTTATTTTCTACTTGCTGGGGCCGGATTCAACTCCAGCCATGCCGGAGTTCCTGGGGCAAAAATTGGCCTTGAGCATCCAGCAGCGGCTGCAAGGGGATCCCGTCTAGATCTGCATAGGACTGGGAGGCAAATCGAAAAGGACGGTGTTCATGTAGCGCTCTGCCCAGGCGGGGCCAAAAGCTTTTTCCAAAACGCGGCGGGTGCGGTCGTTCTGCTGTTGCTGGCTGCAATAGCGCTGCTGCCCCTGGTAGTGGGCCAAAATCTGGCCGGGATCCGTCTG
>NZ_JANSHQ010000719.1:0-792 GCF_047461715.1 Synechococcus sp. R8-2
TAGGCAAGGTGTCGGCAAACAGCCCCGGCACAGGAACAATTAGATCCCAGACCCCTAGTTCCCTGGCAATCACCTCTAAGTTCTCCGAAATGGGTGCCGCTAAAGCACCGGATCCAAAACCCGTATCGTTGGCACCAACTCCTCGATAATCTCGATCCACCTCTGTTGGATCAGGCATACCTGAGAAGGTATCGAAAGCATATAGCCTGCGAGGTCGACGGCTGTAGTTCTTAATCACCCAGGCCAGCAAAGCTGAGCTTCCACCCCTGCAAACACCACATTCTACAAAGTTCCCAGGAATGTCTTCTTCACAAACCTGCTTAGCCAGTGAATAAAGGCTCCAAAGACGCTCAAAGCCCAGCAAGGTAAAAGATTTAACTTTCTCTAGCACCCTAGACAACTCAAGGTTACAGACCGGATAGTCCTTGAGGTGCTCTGGCAATGTCCAATTCACAGCAGGGTCTGGAATATGCTCAACGGGCTTGACATTGCCTCGCCAGGCCACTCCCATAATTTGCATGGTCTGGTAAATCATCGTGTTCCAGCCCCTGTCTCTCAAGTAATTCAAACCTTCAGCCACATCCGGCGAGGCTAGATCATGAAACAGAATCAAGGCATCCTCAGCAGCATAGCGCTCTGCCACTTGAGCATCCTGCAAGGGAGCCGGCGAGTCATGATTCCCATCAATGTAAATTAAAGACCAGCGACGATCCTCTTGCTGGGCAATTTCCTCTACCTTTTCCGGACTGTAGCCAGGGTAGAGATTGACATTAGAGCGAACTCCAGCCGAGC
>NZ_JANSHQ010000720.1:0-1826 GCF_047461715.1 Synechococcus sp. R8-2
TCCGTCCCGCTACCGCGAAAGGTGCTGGGGCAGAGGTCGCCGCCACCGGTCAACACCAGGCCATCCACCCAAGACAGCAAAACCTGGGGCTCGCTTTCGCCTGGGGGAAAAAGAACAGGGATCCCTCCGGCAGCACGAATGGCATCCACATAGCGGCCTGGCGCTACAAAGTCTCCCTCGTCATTGCGGTTGCGGGTGGTAACGCCGATGAGCGGTCGATTTGAAAAAGGGGATGTCCGATTCATCCTTCTACGATAGCCTCATTTCCCAATGTTGATGGTGCTATGCCTACGGCAGAGGAACCGCACCACTGTCCTGAGCAGAAAAATCCAAAGTTTTCCCCCGCGATAGGAGTTAAATCTCGTTGTTGCGCAACGCTAACGCAAAGGGATCCCAGAAATCGCCGAAGCCATTAACCTTTCCCAAGGAAGTAGCGGCGGCTGATCCCTTGGGCCAGCAAGACGAACAACACCAGGGATCCCTGAATCACACCGGCCAAAGAAGACTCCAATTGCAAAGAGAGAGGCAGTTGCAAGCTGCCGATGTTAAGACTGCTGAAGAAAAAGGCAATCGGCAAAATCAGCAGGGGGTTAAAGCCTGCCAGCATCACCACCAACAAGGCCAGAAAGCCCAAATTGCTGGAGATATTGGGGATGAGGCGATGGAACAGAGCCAACACCTGCAAGGCGCCCGCCAGCCCTGCTAAGCCCCCACAGCAGGCAAATGCCATGAGCAACCTGCGGGTAGCCGGGATCCCCAACCGGAAAGCAGCTACAGGGTTTTTCCCCACCGCCCGCAACTGCAGGCCGAAGCGAGTGTTGCCCACCACCAGCACCGTCAGGGCCAAAGCCAACAGGGCCAGCAGCAACGCCACCGGACTGGCCTCTGACTGCCCCCAGGTGGGCAACCACAGACGGGGATCCAACACTTCCGTCCCGCTCATGGAAGCCACCCCCGGCCTTTTCCAAGGGCCGAAGATCAGGTAGAGCACCCAACCTTGGGCAACAAAATTCAGCCCCAGCCCAGCGAAGATCTCGTTGACACGCCCCCACACATTCAGGATCCCGGCCAACAGGCCCCAGCCCGCCCCGCCCAGGATCCCGGCCAAAAGCGCCAAGGTAATGGCCAGTGGCGGCGGCAACCATCCCGCTTCCAGACGCACCAGAAACGTGGCCGCAATTGCCCCGACCACCATTTGCCCTTCGATGCCCAAGTTGTAGAGACCGGCAACAAACGTAAACACCAGCCCACAGCAGCAGAGGACAAGGGGAGCCAGCGTTGCCAAAACCCGGCCAAACTGAGCTTCAGTGCCGAAGGCCCCCTGCCACATGCTGGCCGCCACCTGGAGAGGTGAAGCTCCCGCCAGCAGGATCACCCCCGCCACAAATAGCAGCGCTGCCAGCCAAGCCAATCCCTGGATTACCCAGGTACGCTCTAGAGACACCCACGACCGGCCCGATTCCGCTATTCCCGCCATGCTTTAACACTTCCTAGGATTCTTAAACTTAAGATTTTTAAACTCAAAGAGGCTCCCCGCTGCCCTGCTCCAAGAGGGGATCCAAACGGCGCACCAGTTGCCAGCCCTCCACCGCCGCCAGAGGTTGTAACCCCAAATCCCGGATCTCCACCTGTTCTGCCTGCACCGGAGATACCCAAAGGTAGTCTCCATGCTCCCCTCGTCGCAGAGCCTGATCATCCACCCATCTCCCCGGATTAGGGGTATAAAAAGCGATGGCCTGGGCCTGACAGACATCCGGCAAGCCGCTGCGGCCAATATCCACCACCGTCTCCCCAGCCTCTGTCGAGGACTCCCTCCGAATAGCGCG
>NZ_JANSHQ010000721.1:0-644 GCF_047461715.1 Synechococcus sp. R8-2
CCGCACCGCTGTCGCGAACAGGCCCATAAACCCGGCTCAGCACTTCTGGTGCCAAAGCCACCTGGGGGGATCCCTGGCAGATGAGGGATTGGTTGAGGCACAGCACGCGGTCGCAATAGCAAGACACCATTTCCAAATCATGGGAGATCTGCAAAATGGCCCAGCCCAGAGATTGGCGCAGCTCTTCCAGGAGCCGGTAAAACTCCCCCTCGCTGAGCGTATCTAAGCCTGCCGGTGCCTCGTCGAGGATAAGCAACCGCCGCGGCCAAGCCAAGCAATAGGCCAACAGCACCCGTTTCAGCTCCCCGCCGCTGAGCTGGCCCAGAGCCTTAGAGGACAGGTGGGATGCGCCGACCCGTTCCAACGCCTCTTTCACCGCCTGCCGCCGAGCAGAGCGCTGCTGCCAAGGCCAACAGGGTTGCAATGCCCCCCAACCCAAAGCCACAAACTCCTCCACCACCATGGGGATCCCAGGATTGAACTGAAAACGCTGGGGCACGTAAGCCACCTGCTGCCGCACCGAGGGGGGCAAATAACCGGACAGGCACACCGGCTCTCCCAGAATCCAAACCGAGCCGCACTGCCGCGGCAGGATCCCCAAGATGGCCTGCACCAAGGTACTTTTGCCAGCGCCATTGGGGCCG
>NZ_JANSHQ010000722.1:0-902 GCF_047461715.1 Synechococcus sp. R8-2
TCTGGCATGTGGGCAGGCATTCGATCCAAGCATCGTCCCGAGGAGCTGTAAAGTAAACCAAAGACAGGCGGCGACTGGAACCGAAAGCCGATCGGGGTGGATTGACCACGCGGTGCAACGTGGAGCGCCAACGGTCATTAGTCCAACGGGATAGCAGATCGCCAACGTTGATGACAAAGGCGTTGGGAACAGCCTGCACATCAATCCACTCTCCTGCTTTGGAGTACACCTGCAGCCCTCCCGGCGCCCCATCCTGTCGCAGAATCGTGAAGCCACCGTAGTCGGAGTGAGCCCCATAGCGTAGCTGTCCCGGGATGGGCTCCACCTCCTGTTCAGGATAATGCACAGCCCGCAGCACTCCCCCTTTCCCCTCCATAAAAGGCAGAAAATAGGTTTCCGGCAGATCCAAAGCCAACGCGCCCATGCGCATCAAGGTTTGGGTGAGCTGAAGCAGAGCCGCATCATAAGCCAGAAGAGCAGCCCGCAGTCCTGCTGGATGGGTGGGCCAAAGGTTGCCCGAATCCGGATCCACCCCTGCTTGGGGCCGTTGTGGATCTTCCCGAAACAGGTCATTGAACACCAGCGCCTCACAGAGATCGTAGGGAACCTCTGCCCCACGGGTAGCGGCTACACTTTCGATGCCAATCGGCAGGTATCCCTGGTTTTTGACGCGATCCGGAGTCACCACCTCCATTTTTTGTTCCAGCGGCAGGTCGAAGAAAGCCCTCGCTCTCTCGTAGGCTGTTTGTATGATGGCCTCCGGGATCCCATGCCCTGTGATCACCACAAACCCCACCTCCTCCAAGGCTGCCCCAAAAGCCTTTGCAACCCCTAGCGGATCCGTGCCCTCCCGAAAGGGGGTCAAATCCAGACAAGGGATCCCAGCTTGCTCAAAGGAAGAA
>NZ_JANSHQ010000723.1:0-969 GCF_047461715.1 Synechococcus sp. R8-2
CGCTTCTCCAACTTGCCCCCTGGCACCTACCGCGTCACCGCCCTTTTGCCCCCGGGGCGAATCTTCACCACGCCGCGCTCAGGCTTGGGGCTGGAGCGGATTGTGGGCGGCAGACCTGCTCCCGAAGGGGCCTTTCCCTGGATGGTGGCTTTGCTGGACGCGGCTGAGCCAGATCCTTTTCAAGCGCTGTCTTGCGGCGGATCCCTGATCGCGCCGGAGTGGGTAGTTACCGCTGCCCATTGTCTTTTCGACGAACAAGGCGAGCAGGTAATGAGTGCCCAAAATCTGGATCTGCTGTTGGGTACCAACCGCTTGCAAATCGGTGCCGGCCAACGCATTCGCGCCGCGCAAATTGTCCTCAACCCCAACTACGACCCCCTACGAGGGACAGAGGGGGGGAATGACATTGCCCTGGTGCGCCTCTCTCGGCCAGTGCACCTGCCTACCCTGCCGCTGGTGCAGCCCAACCAAACCAACCTGACTGCCCCTGGTACTCTCGCCACCATCCTTGGCTGGGGAGCCACCTTCCCCAGCGCCCCGGATCAAGAACCCAGCGGCCGTACCCGAGATTTGCAGCAGGCCACCGTTCCCATCGTCTCCAATGCGGTGTGCAACGCGCCCCAATCCTACAATGGCACCATTTTGGATACTATGCTCTGCGCCGGCTTTCCCCAGGGAGGAGTCGATGCGTGTAAGGGCGATAGTGGTGGGCCTTTGATTGTGTCCAGTGGCACGGGTTTTGCCCTGGCCGGAATCACCAGTTTTGGCGCCGGCTGCGCCCAGCCCAATTTCTATGGGGTGTATACGCGGGTGTCTAGCTTCGCCGGTTTTGTGCAATCGGTAATCGGCAGTGCCCCCAGCCCAACTCCAGCACCACCCTCCCCTCCACCCCCCACCGGGACAACTGCTTCATTCGTTGTCAATTTGAGGGAAGGTGAGGTGGTTGCGGGGCTCAACTTTGGCAGCCGG
>NZ_JANSHQ010000724.1:0-4803 GCF_047461715.1 Synechococcus sp. R8-2
TTGACTAGAGTCATGCTCTCGCCTGCGGATCCCGTAGCCGGAAGAAGTCCTTATTAGCAAGCTTCTCATCTATTCGCCTCTGTTGCTCTCGGAGAAGGGCTGCTGTGGTTTTGGGTAGGGTGCACATCTCAGCGGTGACGGGCATCGAGGATGAACAGAGCACTACCTACGACGAACAGGAGGCTGGCTCCTATCCCCAGCAGGGTTTGGACAACCTTGAGATTGAGAAAGGCTGGAGCTGCTGGATCCCACAGAGAGGGGTCACTGCCCAAGGTCATCACCTCGCTCACCGCAAACAGGCCACTCCCCAGCAAAAACAACCAACTGGCCAACTCGTAGCGGTGGCTGCCTCTCATGTCTGCTCCGACTGCAAGTGTTTGTAGGCTTGGGCAGCGGCGGCCATTTCCGCAGCCTTTTTTGAGCGACCTTCACCGCGACCCCAGCACCGTCCTTGCCCCCAGACTTCCATGGTGAAATGGGGGGGATGTTCCTGGGCGGCCACCAGGCGGTATTCCGGCAGGCTGCCCCAAAGGCGTTGGGTGAGTTCTTGCAGGGCTGCTTTGGGGTTGCGCCGAGTGGGGTCTTGGAACCATTGCTCCACTCGTCGGTGTAGATAGGGATCCAGCCAGGGATGCAGCCTGGGCAGCGTGTAAATACCCCAACTGAGATAAAAAGCCCCAAGCAGAGCCTCGAAAGCATCCGCCAGCCGCCGACCCCGTCCGGCCAAGTCGTTTTGCGAGCTGGATCCCACCTCCAGGTAGCGATCCAAGCCGTGCAGATCCGCCAGTTCTGCCAGGTAAGCATCGCTGGTCAGGTCGGAGCGAATCGCGGTCAGCTCTCCCACCGACAGATGGGGATAGGACTGAAACAAGAATTCCGTAACCAAAATCCGCAGGACAGAATCCCCCAACAACTCCAGCCGATCGTTGTTCCGTCGGCCATCCAGAGAAGGGTGAATCAGAGCCTGATCCAGCAGATCCCAGCGCAGCTGCTCCAGCAAAGCCGGATCCCTGAATCCAAGGCGGGCCAGCAAATGCTCCAAGGCACGGCGACGGGGCGGGATCAACTCAACCATACACTCAGGTGCTGACGTTGCCTCAGCGGTCAGAACTGCACAGCTTGCAACCATTTTGACCTGAGCCATCTCACCCAGGCCGGGATCCCCGCTCAGGCGGTAAGCCAGCTATGCTACAGGAGTAGTATAGGCTTTTCGAGGGAGGATCCCTGCATGCCCATTCGCGCCAATTCCCCCATTCCCACGACCCAGATGGAAGTGACCAGCATTCGGCTGGAACGTGAGCTGAAGCAGCGACTGAAGGCGTTGGCCGGAAATCAGGGTTACCAGGCCCTCATACGGGAAATTCTTTGGAGTTATGTCCTGCGTCACTCTCAAGGGGCTGCCACCCTCAGTCCTGAGGATATTCGGGCCAGCTTCCCGGCCACGGCCCACCAAGCCCAATGCTGTGCTCTCACCGGACGGGCCATTCAACCGCAGGAGCCAATGTTGCTGGGGTGGACCACCGATGGAAAGTTCGTCGCCCTTAGCTCCTCCTGCTTTTAATCTTTGTTTTGGGGTCTCTCTCCAGTTTGCGAAGGGATCCAACCGGCACGAGTGCCCATCCGTTTAGATGCCACGAAGTTCTCGATATTTTCTGGCCCGTTCCTCGGCTGGATCGGGGGCTTGAGCTTTGGCAACTGCCTCCTCCAGTTGGGCCATCACCGTCTCTGCCGGTTCAGCGGAGCGGACGACGTAAAACATTAGGTTAATGGCTTCGTTGGCCGTCAGTTTGAGGGTTTCTTTTCCCTTGGGCACCAGCGCGATCTTGCCATCTGTGGTTGTGATGGCTGTATGGGATCCCTTAGCCAGAATCTCCCCAGCTTTTTCCAGAGTGACAAGCATATCCGTAGCTCACGGCAGCAGGACATCTACTATCCTATCGAATGTCTTGGGGCAAACGTTCCAGAAGGGTCTAAGCCATTTGGCGGATTGGGTGGGTTCATCATGGGTTGCCATGCTCCGCCAGCCAAGCATGCAAGTGGGGAAACAACTTTTGATTGGCTCCCGGGAAGGGAAATTCCGACAGTTCCGCCGGGCTAACCCAGCGCACCTCACTACATTGCAGGGCTTGGGCTTCTCCGCCCAGGTAGCGGCAGATAAAAGCAATAAGAGTAACGGTGAAATGGGTGTAGGCATGTTCGACGGTGGCTAGCGGCGCGACCACCTCGATATCGATGCCGATTTCTTCCTTCACCTCCCGCACTACACACTCAGCAGCCGTTTCTCCCGGCTCGATTTTCCCTCCGGGAAACTCCCACAGCCCACTGAGCATCGAGCTTTCCAACCGTCGATCGATAAGGATTTCTTTTCCCCGCAGAACAATGGCAACCGCGATTTGCTTATGAGGACGGGAGGCACGGGGTGCAGACATAGGCAATTGTTGGTGTTGACCTCGATTGTAGGCGCTGCAATCCGCTTGCCAAGGGCACCGGCCACAGTGAGGCTTTTTGGGACGACAGACGGTAGCCCCCAAATCCATCAGGGCTTGGTTAAAAGCCCGCGGCTGCACGGGATCCAACAATTGCTGGGAAAGCTGCCACAGCAGGGACAGACACTGGGACGGAGGCTGCTGCAAAGCCACCAAGCGAGCCAGCACCCGCTTGACGTTGCCATCCAAAATGGGCAAAGGCTGATCGAAGGCAGCGCTGAGAATGCCGCCGGCTGTGGTGCGCCCGATCCCCGGCAGAGCCAACACCTGCTCCAGATCCCTGGGGAACTCACCGTTCCGTTCCCGCACCAGGATTTGGGCGGCTTTGTGCAAGTTCAGGGCCCGCCGGTAGTAGCCTAGGCCCTCCCACAGTTTCAGCACCTGCTGCTGGGGGGCTGCCGCCAATGCTGGGATCCCAGGCAGGGTCTGCATCCAGCGCTGAAAGTAGGGAATGACCGTTGCCACCTGGGTCTGCTGTAACATCACTTCCGAAACCCAAATGGCGTAGGGATCCCGGGTGCGGCGCCAGGGCAGATCCCGCCCGTGTTCACGGTACCAACGTTGAAGAGACTGCCGCAAGCGTTGCAAAGAAGCCTCGTCCCAATTCCCTACCTTGTCCGGGAGGCTTGCAGCGCAGGAAAAGCTGCCCTTAGCTTCTGGAAGAGGCTGAGACTCAAGCCGCGTAAGCAAAGTGCAAAGCCCACCAGATCAGGGCCGAAACCACACCGGCCACAATTCCTGCCGAGATCAAAACGACAATTGGGCTATCCGCCCCCTTGAACTTCATAATGCCGCGATTGTAGTCAGCCATCCTTGCCTCCTACCAGCTCTGGCGTTGGGGTTGTCAGGGATGTTGATCGGGATCCAGATCTGCCAGCTCTATTCACAGGGAAAGCTGTGGCGAAGATGTCCCAGTAGAGGTGCTCCGCACCGCCGGCGCAAACATGCCTGGGGAGAAGCACCGTCCTCGGTCATGCATGATACAACCTTAGCATGGAACAGACTTTGACCCTGGTGATTTGGACTGTTTGGAATAACCAGAAGCTAGGCAACCCGCAGGACTAACCGGTCTGCTTCCCACTGTCTGAAGAGGTTGAGAAGGTGGTCGGGTCTCTCTTCGTGGGCAGCCAGGATCTCAGCGCCAGAACGGGCTTGATTGGCCAAGGGCAGCAGCAGCTCCACCACCTGGTAGCGGGTAGAGGCTATCATCTTGCCCGGGATGCGGGCGACGGGCCAGAAAATATCCATCTTCTGGGTCAGGATCTGGGCCGGATCCAGCTTGCCCAACAGATCTGAAAAGGGGATTTTTTGATCCCAGTAGCGCACGCTGCCATAGCGGACAAACAAGGGGTTGAGCTGCCAGCGGGATCCCTTAAAAAATTCGACTGTAAAGGGATCCCAAGTTGTTATCTTTTGACCTTGATGGCAGCACCAAAAGAGATTTTGCGTGTGATATAGGGGCTCCAGATACTCCATGACCCGCAGTTGGTCGATGCGAGCAAGGGCCTCGTAGCGGCGATGGAACTCCGGGTGGGTGGCGGCAATCAACGGCCTGGCATTCCAATAGTCCAAGTAGGGGGCGACATCGATAAACTCCAGCCCGGCTTGGGCAAGCAAGTCGGGAATCTCGCCGATGTCGAAAGGAATATCATTGGCATGGAAGAAATTATCGACAATGTTTTCATCTTGTCCATAGTATTCTTGGTGAGCCTTGGCGTGCTTGGCCAAAAGGGAATTGGGGCTGGCTCCCTTCAGCAGTTGCCGCACAAATTCGATCTTTTCTGGGGTTGCAGGTGGGGTGATGCCCAACAACTCCAAGGCTCGCCGAATGCGGTACAGATGCCAACGGCCTGAACGGTTGTAGAGCATCAGCGCCATCACCCCATCGGGAGCCAACCGCGATGCCAGATTGCTCAAAGCCTTCACCGGATCGGCAGTGTGGTGGATTACCCCGTAGGAGCTAATCATGTCAAAGCTGCCTTCGGGCCAAGTAGAGGGATCCAGCAGATCCCCGTACTGCACGGAGCAGTTGCGTAGGCCGTGGTGCTTAATTCGCTTCTGGGCCATCTCCAGGGCTGGGCGACTGATGTCAATCCCGACCACCGAACCATAGCCGGGGTTGCTGGCGGCAATGCCATGCACTTCCCAGCCGGTGCCACACCCGGCCACCAAAAACCTGGATCCTGTGGGCTCTTGCAAGGTGCGGGTGCGGGCGTACTGCGCCAAGGTATAGCTGCCCAGACTGGAGAAGCCCTCAAAGGGCCGGTCGTAAGGAATAGGAGGATAGGGGAACGTCTCGTACTGGGCCTGCACCGCC
>NZ_JANSHQ010000725.1:0-1711 GCF_047461715.1 Synechococcus sp. R8-2
CAGCGTAAATGTATCAGGAAGTGGGTCATGCCGTTTGTGATTGCCCCGACCGACGTGGGCGTGCTGGTGCTGGGGGCGAGCCTGTTGCTTTTGGCCGGGGGTTGGGCCTGGTGGCTGCGGCGGCAGAAGCGTGCTGCCTCCCCAGAATCGACAACCGTTTCGCCGGCCCCGGCGGTTGACCCATCTGCCCTTTCGGCGGAACAGGCGGCTCAACTACAGCCCTTCGAGCAGGCGGTGGGAGATCAGCCGCAGGATCCCATTGCCTGGTACAACCGCGCCACCACCCTCGACCACCTGGGGCAAGCCCAAGCTGCCCTGGCCAGCTACGACCGCGCCCTGGAGCTGAAGCCGGACTTCCCCGAAGCCTGGAACAACCGTGGTTCTCTGCTGGACGATCTCGGTCGCCATCAAGAAGCTTTGGCCAGCTATGAGCGGGCTCTGCGGCTGAAACCGGATTTTTTTGAGGCCCGCTTTAACCAGGCCAACACGCTGCGGCAATTGGGCCGCTACGAAGAAGCCCTACGTGCCTACGAACGGGCCCTTGCCCTCAGCCCCGACAGCCCGGAAACGTGGTACCTGCACGGGCTAACCTTAGCCTCTCTGGGACGGTGGCAGGGATCCCTAATCAGCTACGAGAAAGCCCTCGCCATCAACCCCGTCAATGCCCAAGTTTGGCAGAGTCGGGGCCTGGCTCTGTTTCACCTAGAGCGCTACGTCGATGCTCTGGCCAGCTACGAACGAGCCCTGCAACTGGGCTCCGAATCGGCCTCTCTCTGGGCCGGCCATGCCCTTGCCCACCACCGCCTCGGCAACCCGATGGAGGCCCTCAACAGCTATGACCGTGCCCTGGCGCAGGATCCCAAACGCCCTCAGATCTGGGTGCAGCGCGGCCTGGTGCTGATGGACTTGAACCTCTACGAGCTGGCCATCCAGAGTTTTGATCGGGCCCTGCAGATGGATCCCGACAATGCCGAGGCTCACTACGCCAAAGCCTGCTGCTGCGCCTGGGAAGGCCAAGTGCCTCAGGCCCTACAAGCTTTGGAGCAAGCCCTACGCCTGGAGCCGGAACGCTACCGCCCCTTGCTCTCCTCTGAGCCCTATTTCGACCTCATTCGCGAGGAGCCGAGTTTTGCATCCTTTTTGGCAGCCCTTGCCGGCACGGATCCCCCCAAGAACCCCCCGCCGCTGTCACGAACAGCCTCTTGACGTTCTCACCTCCCAGAAGGAGAGGAGAGGCTGGAATGCACAGGCTGTTTCACCGCCAACCTGACCCAATCACCAATAACCACGAGAGCACGCCAACAACAGAAATCCGGCAATTTCGTTGGGTCTTACGGGAAAATTGCGCTCTTTTGCCGATGAAACCCGCCGATTTTCCGTGGAGATGCTGTTGCTTGGGTCAAGAAACCTGGTCAAACTAAGAACGTTCCAGCTCTTGGCAAATCTCAACAGTGTCCGGTTGTGCTTCTAACGCCATCCCTGTAGCCCTGTAGCACCTGCTTGCGCAGGGTCTGGCTGGGCAAAAGCGTCTCTTGACTGGATGGGTGTTGGTTATGGGTGGGATCCTCAACCTTTGAATGGTTTTCGAGTTCCTTGAGTGCTTGTTCTACAGTTATTTTCGGCAAATCGGTAAAGTGGTTGTCTATGATAACGGCCCCTCGCCTGACCTTTCCCAAGAACTCCGTCTCCCTGAGGCGACCGGCGGCCCCCC
>NZ_JANSHQ010000726.1:0-1006 GCF_047461715.1 Synechococcus sp. R8-2
GGTCAGTAAGCAGAAAGCCCCCCGCGGAAATCACTTCCAAGTTCCTTAAGTTCAGATCCCCATTTTGGCTGCAGTTAAAGGAAATCAGAGAATGGGCAAACCATTTGGCTGCCTCTTGGCGGTTGGCTGTTTTGATGAGGATGGGCAAATCTGCATTCTTTATGGCTTGAACCAGCCGGCAACGCCTGGGATGGCGGGATCCCTGTTGGCCGATAAAGACCACTTGATTTTCTCTATCTTCCACCCAATCGTGGGTAACAGTGCGCATGGAGATAAGAGGCAACCAGGCAAGATTCTCAGCGCCTGCTGCGGCAAACCAGTGCAAATGCTGGAAGTTATAGGCAGTAGCGACGTAATCAAAGCCTTCAGTAGCCCAGTAGGCCAAGAGATGGTTGATGGGAAACTTCCAGTGGTGGGTGTCTCCAGCAAGCAAGAGTGTAGGGCAGCCAAACTTCTTCGTATTTAAGGGACTGATCTGGTCGAAACTGGAAGTCCAAACAACAACTAGGTCAAACTCCTTATTTGTAATTTGCTCAGACTGCTGCACAAAGTCATAGAGGTCATAGTCTCCCTCTGGGCACTCCACCAATTCCTTAGAGAGATTGACAAAGTTTAGTCCAAAGCCCTTGGCTCTCCTCTTGGGGCAAAGACTGACCTGCCGATCTGAAAGCTGCGGGGGCGGGATATAGTCTGGCGGAGTTGGCCAATTGAGGAGAATTCGCGGAGCATTGGCCTTGATGTCTTGCATTTCTCGACTCCCCAAGTTGAGCGGCAGGTTCTTCTAGCTCCTACAGGCTACTAGGATTGGACACAACAACAAGGGATCTCTGTTGCCCTGGAAAACGATAAGCCGAGCATAGGTTATAAGCAACCCCATGGATCCCTGTCTGCAAGAGCCGAATCCAGTTTACCTGCCTGGATGGCCCCTACCCAAGACGAGCTCTCCTACGACAATGGCATACCCATGGAAAGCTGGCGGCACACGTGCCAGATGGACTTGCTCATC
>NZ_JANSHQ010000727.1:0-545 GCF_047461715.1 Synechococcus sp. R8-2
TGCTGCTCCGGCAATTTGTCGGATTCATCCTCATCAGCGTTTTGTGCAGATTGGGATCCACATAACTCCAGACACCGCGCCTTTGCTTAGGTACGGGCTGAGAAGGGAACTTCCGGCTCCTCCGAGCCAACGATGTACGGGTCGTCTCCAAACGAAGTGTATTCGCTGTAGAGCTCGTCAGCAGTCATGCTGGGCCGCAAAGCCTCAATCAAAAACTCGTCGACGATACGCTTACAAGCGGCAATTGCGGCTTCGAGGGTCTCAAACTTTCCGTACTCGTACTCTTTATATTTCTCCACATAGTGGAAGTTGTCGGCAACCACCACAGTAAATGGGCGCGCTGGATCGGAGCCGGGCATGAGGTGAGGTCTAATGCTGCTGTTACTTCCGACATTGTACATTTCTCTTAAGGGTTTATCAATTGTCGAAGAGAGGTTTCTAATAAAATAAGATCTTCTTGAATCGTTTGCCAGATGATGGACAAACTCACTTGAAAATACTCATGGATCACAATATTCCGCATTCCCCGCATTTCGTCCCATGGA
>NZ_JANSHQ010000728.1:0-1440 GCF_047461715.1 Synechococcus sp. R8-2
CTGAGCGCCAGAGGAAACCGATCAGCCAACTCCTCAACGACCAAAGAGGTTAGCTGCCAAAGTCCTTCCCACTGGCTCTGGTCGTGAAGATGAGGTAGCCGGGGGGTCATCAGCCCCAATAGGCTCAGGGGATAAGGGATCCTTATCATCGCCGCTGCAAGGGGCTATGGTGTTCAACCCAAGAAGATTGAAAAAAGGCTATCCCTGGGCAGAAGCTGGCCCGGAAATCGGTCTGCCAGGCCTGTAGCCACTAGCGAATGTACTGGGCCAAAGCCCGCGAAGAATAGCCCACCCGCAATTTGCGCAGGGCATCCCGCTCGATCTGACGAATCCGTTCCCGCGTTAGGTTGAAGTGATCCCCCACCTCCCGCAGGGTTCTCGCCTGTTGCCCGTCTAACCCATAGCGCAACTCCAGCACTTGCCTCTCAATCGGCTTCAGGGTTTGCATGGCAGAACGCACATCCTGCTGCATCGATTGCACGAGGATCCCTTGAAAGGGCTGCTCTTGCCGCTCATCTTGCAGCAAATCTCCAAGGCGGCTTTCTCCTTCCTGGCCGACCGGCACATCCAGCGACAGGGGCAAAGCAGCAGCCTGTTGGATCATGCGCAGTTTCTTGACTTTAATGCCCAAGGCTTCTGCCAGCTCCGCTTCGGTGGGCCGCCTCCCCTGCAGCTTCATCAGCTCGCGGTTGGTGCGCTTGAGCAGGCGTACTTTGTCGACCATGTGTACCGGCAGGCGAATCGTCCGCGCTTGGTTGGCAATGCAGCGGGTAATGCCTTGGCGAATCCACCAATGGGCGTAGGTGCTGAAGCGAAACCCCCGTTCGGCATTGAATTTTTCGGTGGCCCGAATTAACCCGATATTGCCCTCTTGGATCAGATCCAAAAAGGGCACCCCCCGATTGAGGTATTTTTTGGCAACACTGACCACCAGGCGCAGGTTGGCGTTGACCAGCTTGCGCTGAGCCTGCTCCCCTTGTCGGATGCGGGAGCGAAGGGTGGATACGGAAATCTGCAGGGCCTCGGCCAGAGCCTCATCGCTGGGATCCTCCCCCCGCCGTTGCCGCCATTCCTGCCGGGCTTGGTCGATAAGGAGCTTTTGCTGAATTTTGCGCGACAACTCGATTTCCTCAGCGTGATCGATGCGGGGCACGCGACCGATGGTATTCAGGTAGTGATCGACAGCGTCTTCATTCAACCGGGATCCGCCGGCCCCTGGCTCTGAGTCAACTTCTGCGAGGTCGTCTTGAGGGGCAGACTCGGGGTCGAACCAGAGATCGTCGAACTCCTGAGGCGAAGAGGCAGAGTGTTCAGGATGAGGACGAGAAAAAACCACAGCCAGGTGAGGAGAGAACTTCATCTCCCAGTCTAAAAAGGTTTCTGCTGCTGCTGCGAGCGAAAATCGATCATGCCCCTCTTTTTTGTCCGGAGATTTTTCCG
>NZ_JANSHQ010000729.1:0-1149 GCF_047461715.1 Synechococcus sp. R8-2
ATAGCCCAGGCGTCTCACCCTAGCCTGAAACGACTGTAGAAATCGAAAACTAAAATTAGAAATCAAAAATCGGCAGCCCCAAGCTGCAGAAGAGCAACAGTGGCGCCTTCCTATTGGGGAGACTGATCCGCAAACCCACGTGGTCAAACGTATCTCTCCGCAACGTAGCAGGCTCACCACCGTTGCCCTCAACAACCTTTCCTCGCCATCCCCCTCGGCTTGTGGGATGAGCCAACTGGCTAGCCGGCGTCGCCCTTTTAGAGGGATCCCAAGCTCCAGAACTTAGCTGAGCGCGTTGATGGCGTAGTCGATGTAGGTGTTGGCCTCGGTGGCCGCTTGCCCGGTCAGGCCGTGGTTGGCTTTGATGTAGCGCAGGGCTTCGATGAACCAACTGGGGGAGAGTTCAAAAGCGGCGTTGATCTCGCGGATCCCGGCCAACTGATACTCGTCCAGAGGACCGGTGCCACCGGCTACCAAGCAGTAGGTGATGTAGCGCAGGTAGTGGCGCACGTCGCGGGCGCACTTGTCCTTGCCGGCTTGGGTGTGGCACTGCCCACCGGGTTGGGTGGTGTAGGGGAACTTGGCGTAAACCGCTTCGGTGGCACCGCGCACCAGCTCGTCGGCACGGCTGCTCAGAACTCGGGCGGCTTCCATGCTGGCGGCAGCCCGCTGAAAACGGCCATTGATGGCCTGCAATTCGCTGTTGCTCAGGTAGCGCCCTTGGCTGTCGGCAGTGGCGATGGCGTCAACAATTGGGGTTTGCATGATTCAAAACGCTCCTTTACTTAACTCAAGCTCAATGCAAAAAACAAAGCAAAAGATTCAAAGTCTCAACTGCAAAATCGCTGCAAAACAGGTTACTTTTCCAGGGATCCCCTGCCAACCCGAGTTGTCTTAGATCCCAGAGAGGTCTTCACAACTGGATCCGGACACAACAGAAACTTCAGTCCACAAGGGATCAAACCACAGCGGCAGCAGCGCGATCGAAGTAGGATTCGATTTCGGCAATCAGAGCGCTGCAGTCACCCCGGGTGATGCCGTTGGGGTCGTTTACCACCGCCACCGCAGCCTTTTTCATCTTTTGGATACCGTTGGCCACTGAGCTGCCGGGGGTGCCCAAGGCTTGATAGGTTTCCCGCAGGCCGTTCA
>NZ_JANSHQ010000730.1:0-682 GCF_047461715.1 Synechococcus sp. R8-2
GGGTCGTCCTCATCTCTACCCAAAAGTGCTTCGCAAAGTTTCGCAAAGTAGAGATTCTTTTTCCGTGGGATCCCTTAAAGTCCAAGAGTGTCTTGCCTAACAAATCCGTAGGGTTGTCGATGCACAAGAAGGGCAAATCATCCTAATCTCAAAGAGCAGGTTCTTGGATGCTGCTGGTCGGTATTCCTTTGAGATTCCTCAATAACATCACCTGAAAGTCAGTTGGTTGTTCAGCCCTCACCAAAATAGGGAGTCTGTTAAGATGAGCGTACAGCGTTCACCCGTAGTTGGTCCAAGCAAGAGTCGGCTTGCAACAAGTTTAGAATCGACGGATCAGCGGCTTAACATTCAAATCTTGGCCCGGTGTATTGGCACTGCCTTGAACCTGGGCGCTCCTCTCAGGGTTGAAGTGCACTACACCTCACAAGCTCGGTAGCAAGGTTTTCTTGGCAGGCCGCTCTAGGGGCACAGCTGCTACTATGGTTTGTGCTTGCCTGGGGCTAGAGTGATTTTTGGGCTTCTTATTTCGTTGTATGTCCGTATAGTCACTGCTGGCTGGAACAGCACACCTGAGGTCTCTCTAGAAGAGAGGAGCTGGGCATAAGCCGACGATTTTAGTCTGGCTGGATTGAGACAACTCTATTCACTACATCATCACATAGTCATTTCAAGTTAGATTAAG
>NZ_JANSHQ010000731.1:0-1074 GCF_047461715.1 Synechococcus sp. R8-2
GGGCAAGGGCCTGCCGGATCAGGGCAATCGCGTCGTCCAGGGATCCCTGTTGCTGCCGACAGACCCCCAAGAGGTGCAGTGCCTCGGGGTGGGTGGGCTGGGCTTGCAGCACCTGCTGGTAAAGTGAGACAGCCTGTGGCCATTGCCCTGCCTGGTGATGGCGAACGGCTTGGGCCAACAGACGCTGCAGGTGCTCTCCTCTGTCCTTTCCAGCTCTGCCTAGGCCAAAGCCTTTCCCCGGTCCAGACACAGTGAGCTCCTCTCGCCGGCGGATCCTGGGCCTCTACCCCATCAGCCGTTGGGGAAATTGAGAAAGCCCGCCAAGGCCGGAGCAATCGGCAACAGGGTCATGACCATCAAAAAGAGGGCCAGCAATGCCAAAGCATCCCGCTGACCGTCGGTTTCAGTAATCTCATCCTGCGGTGGACGCTCTGGCTCGCGGGCGATGAACAGGATCAGCAGCGCCCAGTAGAGGGCCAAGACGTTGCTGATGGCCGCCACCGCCAAGGCAATCAGGGTGATGAAGGTGGCGCGGGCCGCCGTCTTCCGCCCGTACACCGCCTGCACAATGCGACCCCCGTCCAGCTGCCCTGCCGGCAGCAGGCTCAAGGCGGTGATTGCCAGGCCAATCCAGCCCACGGCAACAAAAGGATGAATGGGAACCAGCTCCGCCTGCAACTGGGATCCCAGCACCAGCCGCGCTAGGGTGCCTACCAGGATGGAGCTGCGGAAGATCTCCGTGGGCACATACAGACCCTCGGAGCCGGAGAGCTTCAGGCCAGCCAAGAGCACCAGCAGCGACAGGATCCCGCTCGCTGCCGGGCCGGCAAAGGCAATGTCGAAGAGGGCCTTGCGGCTGGGCACCGGCGATTGGATGCGGTTTAGGGATCCCAGCGTGCCGATCCCCAAGCTGGGGATAACAAAAGCAGGGCTGAGGCGCACGCCGTACTTGCCCGCCATCCAGCGGTGTCCGGTCTCGTGCACCAGCAAGATGGCGAAGATCCCGGCTGCCACCGGCAGGGCTTCCACCCAGCGCCCCGGCGCATCCAACAGCCGGAAGCCCAAGAGATTGGC
>NZ_JANSHQ010000732.1:0-786 GCF_047461715.1 Synechococcus sp. R8-2
CCGTCCCGCTAACGCGATCGGCATCCGCTGCTTCGGTGGCATGTCCATCATGTTCCCGAAAACTTTTGTTACCCTCGAAAAAGGCTACGCCTGCTGGGCAAACAGCTCAGCAGCCTTAGCTGAGCCCTAGTCCGTAGTTAGCAACACCAGCAAGGGATCCCGGTGAGCATGGTTTCCGCACCCTCCAGCCCAGTCCAGCCCTCGATGCCAGAGACGGCATTTCCTCCGCCACCGGATAAAGGCTACACCCGCTGCGCGAACAGCGACCTGGTCATCGAGGATGATGAGCCCGCGGACAGCATTCTCTCCAAAAAGCTGCAGCGCCTGCTCACCGGTGCCCTCTACACCTCATTCCAGCCCAAGGCCAAAGACACCGGGGAACCGATCCCCTTTTTGGCCACGGCCAATGTCGGTCTGTTCTATGCCCTCAAACTGCCTCCCCTGATGCCCGATGTGACGCTCAGCCTGGAGGTGGCTCCCCCCGCCAGCTTTGAGCGCAAGGAAGATCGCACCTACCTGGTCTGGGAGATGGGTAAGCCGCCGGATGTGGTCATTGAGATTGTCTCCAAGCGCAAAGGGGAAGAGCTGGGCCGCAAACGCAAAGACTATGCCCGCGCCGGCGTCAGCTACTACGCGGTCTACGATCGCACAGCGGGCGTAGCCTCTCCCTTGCGGCAACTAAGGGAACTCCAGGGATCCCCTCTGGCCCTTTTTCAGCGGCGGGGAGGTGAGTTTGTCCCCTTCGCGTCCACATGGCTGGAGGACAAAGGACTCCGTCCCGCTAAC
>NZ_JANSHQ010000733.1:0-673 GCF_047461715.1 Synechococcus sp. R8-2
ATCCCATTGCGGCACCACATTCCCTATGGCCTACACGGCAGCTTCACTCCGCAGGTGTGGGCAACGCCTGCCTAAGCGATGAGCTTCAAGATGGCTGAATGGATCCCCTTGGCTGAGGGAATGCAATCCAGCCCTTAGAGAGCCCTGGGGATCGGCCAGTTGGATCCCGGCTGTGCAAAAACACCTCTATTGGCTCCAGTCAGCGTTGCTGGAAAAAACTACAGATACTCAAGATCAATATCAATGGCCCTGTCTGGGGAATAGACATCCTGCAGCCTGAGAACCATTCCCTTAGAACAGTTGCTACCATTGGCTACAGGTCGGCTACAGTGTTGACAACTGCGGGCAAGGGCAGCTGCTAGGAGTTTCCCAATAGAAGCAGAATGGAAAAACGCTGTTGGGCATTGTTAGGCTAATGGGTGGTGTGCTGAGCAAGCCTTGGGTCAAGAGCAAAGCTAAAGCTATAGCCTGTTTTTGCAACGGTAAAGTAAATGTTTGCTGCTGAGCATTTTGGACTGACTGCAACGGAACCGTCACAATGTCCTCCGATCTGAGACCTCCCTTTCGACCGGTACGGCCCCCCAGACCCAGCTCAACGGGTGAGGCCAAGGGATCCCTGTCGTCGGCAAAACCTCAGGATCCTGGTGCTGCTCGCGACAGCGGGACGGAGTCC
>NZ_JANSHQ010000734.1:0-684 GCF_047461715.1 Synechococcus sp. R8-2
CCTATGCGGTGGGGTAGTTCATGATAGCCCAATCTGCCGGCGGGATCCCTATCCGGTAAGATAAAACCAGAAGCAATTCCCAAGCCATGGAGGTTTCCTTGAGGGAGGGATCCACGATGTCTGTTGCTTGGCTGGCTTCGGTTCTGGCGAGGCGGTCTTGGCTGAGCCGTTTCCTGCGGGGGATGGTGCTTTGCGGGCTGATACTCTGCCTGGGGGTTACTCCGCTGGGATCCCCGGCCCAGGCAGAGGACTACACCAAACGAGATCTACAGGGGGTGAGCTTTGCAGGGCAAGACCTGAGCGGCTGGAAGTTTCTCAAGGCCAACCTGCGCCAAAGCGATCTCAGCCATGTGAAGGCGGCAGGGGCGAACCTGTTCGGGGCCAATCTCAGCAAAGCCAACTTGCGCGGGGCCGACCTGCGGGGGGCCACTTTGGACATGGCCAACTTACAGGGTGCGGATCTGCGAGAAGCGCAACTGCAGGACAGCATGATGTGGCTGGCCCGAGTCGAAGGGATCCAAATTGATGGGGCGGATTTCACCAATGCGTTGATACGGCAAGACGCCCTCTCCATCCTTTGCGAACGGGCCACCGGCGTTAACCCTGTAACCGGTCGGGCCACCCGCGACACTCTTGAATGTGACTGATCCTCACCCCCGGCTCTTCTCCCAGAGGGAGAGGGGA
>NZ_JANSHQ010000735.1:0-1289 GCF_047461715.1 Synechococcus sp. R8-2
AGGAAGAGGTTTTGAAGCGGCGAGCATCGGCATACTCTAGCCCCACGCGATAGCCTTGGGCCAACAGGGCACGAATTTGCTCCACCACCTCCGGCTTGAGAGGGGATCCGCCGCCGTTCCGGCCATTGCCGCGATGGGAAGAATGAGTCATGGGTGCCGTCTCCGTAGCCGTTGAGTTAGAGGTGCGCTGCAGTTCGTTGCGGATGGGAGCGATACAGACGAGGTTTTCGCTGCACTGGTAGCCCTCTCGCAGGGCTTGGTTGATGCCGATCACGTGTTGGGCAAACTTGGCATCGCTATCCTGGACGTCGGGCAGCCGGTCGGCCTCGGCCTGGGTGGTGATGATGGATCCAGAAGGCACGTACTTGCCTGGGGGGATCTCCACATCCTGGATCAGGCAATGCAACATGATGATGCAGCCATCCCCAACCCGAGCGTTGAACACCGTCGAGCGGAAGCCAATAAAGCAGTCGTTGCCCACGTAGGCCGGCCCGTGGATCAGAGCCATGTGGGCAATGGAAGTGTTTCTGCCAATCCAAACGGAGTAGGGTTGGCCGTCTTCTCCTATCACCCGCCCCTGTTCCAGGCCGTGGATGACCACCCCATCCTGAATGTTGGATCTGGCGCCAATGTGGAAGGGGGATCCCTCGTCAGCGCGAATGGAAGTTCCCGGGGCGATCAGCACCTCCGCTTCCACCCGCACATCCCCAATGAGGTTGGAGAAAGAATGCACGTAGGCTGTGGGATCGATCTTGGGCTCCGCCAGTCGGCGAGACCAGGGCGTTGGCGGTGCAGCATAGGTGTGAGCAGGCATAACCGTGAGCCTCTAGAACGCAGTAGGGCGGACAAGGGCAGCAAGAGAGATGAGAAGGGAAGGGATCCCAGCTAGCGTTGATCGCGCTTGTTGTAGAGAGAGCGACCGCCAACGCTGACCGTATCGATAATCGCCATCACCACTGCATCCAGCGGGCGAGTCTGGTTTCCTTGCGGCTGGCGAGCGGCACTGCCTTGGCTAACCAGCACCCACTCGTCAATGCCGGCCCCCACCGGATCGGCAGCCACAGCGTAATCGGGTTGCGGCTGGCCCTCGAGATCGACGTACTGCACCAACAAAAACTTCACGCCCGTCAAGCTGGGATCCTTTTGAGTGCTGGTGACGGTGCCCCGCACAATGGCAATACGCATCAGGGACGGGTGAAGGGACGGATGGCATTGACCCCTTCGCGGAACTGAGCCACATCCTCGGTGTAGCGAATGGGCAACACGTACTCCAGGTTCTCGTGGGGACG
>NZ_JANSHQ010000736.1:0-1207 GCF_047461715.1 Synechococcus sp. R8-2
ACAAAAAAATCCCCCAGACCAAGCCGGGGGATCCACCAATGCTGTTGAAGCGTCAGGTCAGGCCATCAGCCACGCACCGCAGGCGCTACCTCCACCGCCGCCAAATCCAGCGGGAAGTTGTGCGCATTCCGCTCGTGCATCACTTCCATCCCCAGGTTGGCACGGTTCAACACATCAGCCCACGTCCCAACCACTCGACCGTTGCTGTCCACAATCGACTGGTTGAAGTTGAACCCGTTCAGGTTGAACGCCATGATGCTGATCCCCAGCGCCGTAAACCAAATCCCAATCACCGGCCAAGCCGCCAGGAAAAAGTGCAGGCTCCGGCTGTTGTTGAACGACGCATACTGGAAAATCAACCGGCCAAAATACCCGTGCGCCGCCACAATGTTGTAGGTCTCTTCCTCTTGCCCAAACTTGTACCCCAGGTTCTGAGACTCCTCTTCCGAGGTCTCCCGAATCAGGCTCGAGGTCACCAGCGACCCGTGCATGGCACTAAACAGCGCACCCCCAAACACGCCTGCCACGCCCAGCTGGTGGAACGGGTGCATCAGGATGTTGTGCTCTGCCTGGAACACCAGCATGAAGTTGAAGGTCCCCGAAATCCCCAGGGGCATCCCATCCGAGAACGACCCCTGCCCAATCGGGTAAATCAAAAACACTGCTGTGGCCGCTGCCACCGGCGCAGAGTAAGCCACCGCAATCCAGGGCCGCATCCCCAAACGGTAGCTCAGCTCCCATTCGCGTCCCATGTAGCAGAACACCCCAATCAAAAAGTGCAGCACAATCAGCTGGTACGGACCGCCGTTGTACAGCCACTCGTCCAGTGAGGCGGCTTCCCAAATCGGGTAAAAGTGCAGGCCAATGGCTGCCGAAGAGGGCACTACAGCCCCAGAAATGATGTTGTTCCCGTACAGCAAGGAACCGGAAACGGGCTCGCGGATGCCGTCAATGTCCACCGGCGGAGCCCCAATGAAGGCGATGATAAAGCAGGTGGTGGCAGTCAGGAGGGTGGGAATCATCAGCACCCCAAACCAGCCAATGTAAAGGCGGTTATCGGTGGAGGTGACCCACTCGCAGAACTGCTCCCACACGTTGCTGGTTGAGCGACGTTGGATAACAGTAGTCATGAGGACAAACTTCCCTAAGGAAGCGCGAAGATTGACAACCTAAACTTAAAACATCCGTTAAGTTTCGTCAACTACCT
>NZ_JANSHQ010000737.1:0-1079 GCF_047461715.1 Synechococcus sp. R8-2
TCAGGGTCGGGTAGTTTACTTGTTGTAGAGGGCAGGAGCTTGGGCAACCGTCTCACCAGTTTGAGGTAGCTCCTGCCGCAGCAGCGCCACCAAAGCGTTAGTGGATTGGTCGTAGAGGCTGGTCACCAGCTTGGGGTAGAGCCCAATGCCAATGATGGGGATCAACAGGCAGGCGATGATGAACACCTCGCGTGGCTCAGCATCTACCAATTCTTCGTGTTCGGTGAGCTCTTTGTTCTCTGGGCCAAAGAAAATCTGCCGCAACATCGACAGCAGGTAGATGGGGGTCAGGATCACCCCAACTGCTGCCAGGAAAACCACCACCAACCGGAAGGGGAGAGAGTAGGCATCGGTGGTGGCCATGCCGATAAACACCATGATCTCGGCCACAAAGCCGCTCATGCCGGGTAGGGCTAGCGAAGCCAGGGAGCAGGCGGTGAACATGGAGAAGATCTTGGGCATCTTCAGGCCAACGCCGCCCATTTCCTCCAGCTCCAGCGTATGGGTGCGGTCGTAGGTGGCCCCCACCAAAAAGAACAGGCTGGCCCCGATCAGCCCGTGGGAGATCATCTGCAGCATGGCGCCGCTCATGCCGATCTCCGTCAGGGATCCGATACCGATGAGCACGAAGCCCATGTGGCTGATGGAAGAGTAGGCGATCTTCCGTTTCAGGTTGCGCTGGGCAAAAGAGGTGAGGGCGGCAAAGATGATGTTCACCACCCCCAACACGATCAGCACTGGCGCAAAGTAAAGATGAGCATCCGGCAGCATGCCCGCATTCATGCGCATCAGGGCATAGCCCCCCATCTTGAGCAGGATCCCGGCCAGCAACATGTGCACCGGCGCAGTGGCCTCGCCGTGGGCATCGGGCAGCCAAGTGTGCAAGGGGAAAATGGGCAGCTTCACCCCATAGGCAATGAGGAAGGCCCCATACATCAGCAGTTGGAAGGTGAGTGGATAGGTCTTGTGGGCCAGATCCGTCATGTCAAAGCTGATGGGATCCCCGTAGAAGGCCATGGCCAGACCTGCCACCAGGATAAACAGGGAGCTGAGAGCCGTGTAGAGGATGAACTTGGTGG
>NZ_JANSHQ010000738.1:0-1626 GCF_047461715.1 Synechococcus sp. R8-2
AGCGGCGCGGAGCGCTTGGGGAGTATCTCAATCTGGTTTGAAATGACTATAACGAGGGATCCTTCACAACCCAGACTCAGCTACCCAACAAACCCATCAGGGCTGAATCGGCTGCCGCTGGATCACATCCCCTTGGGGCGGAGGCGGAGGGGCTGGGGTTTCTTGAGGGGTAGGTGTTGCCTCTATGGGAGGAGTTTCCCCAGGAGGCGGGGGCAGAGGGGGCACACCTTCTCCAGGCACAGGCCCAGGTGTAGGCGTGGGGGTTGGGGATGGAGTTAGAAAGGGCGTCACCTGTCCCAACAGCTCGGCATAGAAAATCGCATCTTGCTCTGGCCCAAAGCGCCCCACTTCCCAACGGTGACGGGGCACAAACATTGTTTGCAGCAGCACTTCCCGGCTGACAAAAGCGGGAGTACCCGAGAAGACGTAGCCATCGACAATGACTCGATTCAAATCGGGCCGAGTTTGAAACACCCGATCCACCTCCCGCAGCATCTCCGTATCCAGCCGCCCCAGCAGAGTTTCCAGGGTGTCTTCAGGGCTGATCGGTACCCGTACCGAAAAGCGATAGCCTTCGCAACGATAGTCCCCACAGATCTTGACCAGCTCGTTACGCACCCGGATTTGCGCCCCAGGATCCAGATTGCGCCCCGGCACAAGGACTTCTTCCTGAGGTTGCTGTTCGACCGGCTGGGCCCATAGCTGGAGTTGACTTGCCCATCCTGCCCAAACTAGGGATCCGAAAAACAAGCCAAATCCCCAACCTTTTAGAGGAAGGCTCCAACCCAGACTGCCCTGCTTAGAGCGGGGTGAAAAGGGGAAATCGCGATCCTGGATCGGGCTGTTCATAAGGCGTTGACCGATTCCTCAGCGATGGCTACCGCCAAATCTACCCGACATCGGCTAGGGAGGCACTAGGCAGGGAGAAAAATAGGGTATCGGCTCCGAATGGTTTCAAAATAGGGGCAGATAAATAGGGAAGCTTTGACAAACTCCCTGTCCTGGGCAGCAACGGATGTGCTGTGGCAGCGCATGGGTGTAGGATCTTAGGCTCTGGGTTCCCGCTCTGCAGGCAGGCCAGTGCTCTGCTGTGTGGGCAATGGATCCATGGATTGTTATTACCGTTGAGATCGCAAACCCAATTCTCTTCTTCTTCTCACGTCTTCTCATGACCGCGGTTGTTCCTTCACCTTTGCGCTACGCCTACTACCCCGGCTGTGTGGCCCAGGGGGCCTGTCGTGAGCTGTATGACTCCACCGACCAGATTGCGCGGCATCTGGGCATTGAACTGGTGGAGCTGGAAGCCGCTTCCTGCTGTGGTTCGGGCACCTTCAAAGAAGAATCGGAGCTGCTGGAAGATACGGTGAATGCCCGCAACCTGGCTTTGGCGGAAGCGCTGGGGTTGCCGATGCTCACCCACTGCAGCACCTGTCAGGGAGTGCTGGGCCGCGTGAATGAAAAGTTGAAGGCTGCGAAAACCGCGAATCCAGAGTACTTTCACCAGGTGCAGGCCCTGTGCCAGAAAGGAGGCTGCGAGAGCTGCTACCAGGGCACAGGCGATGTGCGCCATTTGCTGTGGGTGCTGGCTCATGACTACGGCCTGGAGCGATTGGCCCAACAGGTCAA
>NZ_JANSHQ010000739.1:0-1425 GCF_047461715.1 Synechococcus sp. R8-2
TGAGTGCGGGAGTATGTCACGGATCGGGACGGTAGGAAGGGCTGTTGCGGTATTGGCGCTCTAGCTGCTCCACAATGGAAATGGGAACGGATGAGGTCTCGGAGGGCTCTTCTAGCGAGGTGCCGATCTGCGTCTCGGTCTCCACATTGAACTGCCGAGATGTTGCCCAAACCACTGCTGCAATCAGCAAAAGGACGATAGCGGCACCGTAAAGAAAGGCGACGATGGCCATCGAGTCAATGGTTTAGCTTTCCCCTTCCATGATAAAGGCTGTCGAGAATTACCCACTTCAGGATCCCTTAGAGCAAGCCCTATGGGACTGGCACCGAGGAGAGGCCAAGGGATCCTTGCTCTTGCATGCCTACGGCCTGGAGGGGATCCCGTTGGCGGAAGAGCCCCAGGTGGTCTCCCCAGAGGTGTTCTTCACCCAGGAGCTGCCGGAGGTGGAGGCCATGGCTTTGGATCTATGCCGCGGTCGGGTGCTGGACATCGGCGCCGGCACGGGCCGCCACAGCCTGCTGCTGCAGGAGGAAGGATTGGCCGTGGCTGCCTTGGACCGCTCCCCGGTGGCGTTGCAGATCATGGCAGAGCGGGGGGTGCGCTGCCGCATTGCCGCCGATCTTTTCCACTGGGCGGGGCCAGGAGAGCCCTTCGATACCCTACTCCTGCTGATGAACGGCGTCGGCTTGGCGGGATCCCTGTCGGGCTTGGAGCGTTTTTTGCGCCTGGCTCGCCACTGGGTTCAGCCCACTGGCCAGTTGCTCCTGGATTCCACCGATTTGAGCGATGCCAGCGACCTCGCAGATCTGCGGAATCTGCCGGCAGAAGAGGGAGGGCGTTTAGAAAACTTGGAAGATCCCTCTGGCAAGCTGGCCGCTCCTGCCCACCTCGAAGCAGGTGGCTCAGAAGATTGGCAGGAAGGGAGCGAGGCAAAAGCCAAGGTAGTGAACTTTGTAGCCGAGTACAACGGCCAGCGGGGGGATCCCTTTCCCTGGCTATTTGTAGATCCGGAAACCCTGCTGCAGTGTGCCCACGCCAACGGCTGGCAGGGGCAGATTGTCTATCAAGAGCCGGAGGGGGCTTTTCTGGCACGCCTCACCCCCTTCTGAAGGACTCGCTAGTGGGAAAGGATCTGGGATAAAAACAGGCGGGAGCGCTCTTCTTTCGGATTGCTGAAAAACTCTTGGGGGGTGTTTTCCTCCACGATCTTGCCGCGGTCGAAGAAGATAATCCGATCCGCCACCTCGCGGGCAAAGCCCATCTCGTGGGTTACACACACCATGGTCATCCCCGAGCGGGCCAACTCCCGCATCACGTCCAGCACCTCCTTGATCATCTCTGGATCCAAGGCCGAGGTGGGCTCATCGAAGAGCATCACCGCCGGATTCATGGCCAAGGCGCGGGCAATCGCCACCCGCTGCTGCT
>NZ_JANSHQ010000740.1:0-828 GCF_047461715.1 Synechococcus sp. R8-2
ACAGGCGTATCTTTTGCGTGACAGGGATCCCTCCCGTGAAGCCGAAAAACGGGAGATTGGATTCGGTGGAGATTTGCCGCATAATGAAATGTCCTGAGTGATCTTTCTTGCCAGCCATTGAACCAAGGGGATCCCTGCTGTGTTGCTTCTCGATTGCTCTCCCCTGACCCTTTCCCCAGAGGAAGCGCGGGAGAAACTGCTATATCTCCTGGCCCAACTGGCTTACCGAGAAGGCTCCTTTACCCTCACTTCTGGACAGAAGAGCCCCCACTACATCAACTGCAAGCCGGTCACCCTTCACCCCCAAGGAGCTTATTGGGTGGGATCCCTGCTGCACCGACTGTTGCCGCCCGAAACCGAGGCAGTGGCCGGAATGACGCTGGGGGCAGATCCCCTGGTGACGGCGGTGAGTTTGGCCTCCCTGAGGGCTGAGCCTGCCAACCTAGCCGCCCTAATCGTGCGCAAAGAGCCCAAGGGGCACGGCACGCAAGCCTGGATCGAGGGGCCGGAGTTGCCGGCAGGCAGTCGGGTGTGGATCCTGGAAGATGTGGTGACCACCGGCAGTTCTGCTTTGAAGGCTGTCGAACGGGTGCGGGCAGCCGGCTACCGGGCGGAAGGGATCCTCGCTTTGGTGGATCGGCTGGAAGGGGCAGAAGACCGCTGCCGAGAAGCAGGGATCGCCTTTCGTCGCCTATTCACCCTTCCAGAAGTGCAGGCTTGCCATCGGGCCTTGACCTCAGGAAAATCAAAGGACTAGCCTGCCCCCTTGGTGAGCATCAAAGCTTTGGAGAGCGGACATGCTGCCACCTGCCTACTCAGCTCTGCCCA
>NZ_JANSHQ010000741.1:0-766 GCF_047461715.1 Synechococcus sp. R8-2
GGGGTTGGAGCTCTGGCCTTTGTTGCGGTACTTAGGATTGATGGTCAAGGTGCCGGATCCCAAACCCCGCTGCGCCAAGAACTCCAGGTTGCGGCGGCGCATGGTGGTGTCGTAGTCGTTCTTGACGCGATCTTCGAGGATGGCCACCTGCTGCAGCGCGCTCAGCAAGATAGCAGCAGCTTGCTCGGAGGTGTAGCCATTCTGGGAGGCATAGCGCACGGCAAACTCGTCGGCTGCTACCTGGGCCTTCTGGCCCTTCTCCGCTTTGCGCAACAGAAACACCGCTGACGCGGCCAAGCCTGCTGCTAAGCCAACGCCGAGGTTATCTCCCATCTGCAGCTCTACCAAAATGCCCATGCTGCCGGCCCCGATCAAGGCGGGATACAGCAACAACGCCGACCAGTTATCCCCCAAAGCCAGCTCTGTGGCCATCACCGCTTCTCGCAAGAAGTAGATCTTCTGCTGGTCAGGGCTCAGCTTCTGCCAACGGCTGAGGTCAATGGCAAAGCGAGAGTACTTTTGCCAGGGGAAGCGCCACAACGGCTGCACAACCCGAGACTGGTCAGGGGTGCCGATCTCGATCTGCACTTCAGGGCGGATCTCCACTGGGAGAAACTGGATCAGGCGGTCAAAGTCGGAAATGGTATACATGCTGGCACAGTGCGGCTAAGGGAGCGGCTGGAGAGGATTACCCATAGTAAAAGATTCTAGCCTTCCTTGCAGGCCAGCTCCAAGCAAGCTTTTTGCAATAGGGCTGGCGGCAGAG
>NZ_JANSHQ010000742.1:0-501 GCF_047461715.1 Synechococcus sp. R8-2
ACTGCCAAAGCCATAGTCAAGCTGCGGACAAAGATATCCACGCTGGCAGGAGTGAGCAGCTCCCGATAGGTGGCCAAAGTCAACTTTCTCAGGATCAGGCCGGTAAAGGGATCCAGATGATAAAAACTTTGCAGCAGCAGCGCCAGCAGCGGCCCCAAGTAAAAGACCAGTAACCAAATGAGAGGTGGCCCCAACAGAATGGCAAGGATGAGCGTCGGGTGATGATAGAGGAATCCAAACAGATCGGGTTTATCGGTTATCTGAGTTGTTTTGGCCATGGCCAGGCAGGCATGAAGATCAGCTTTTCATTCCCTCTTTTTGGTATTATTGGAATTGTAGGTCGACGAGCCAATAGAATTCAACAGAATTGGGATTGAGAAAGTGCGAACAGGCAAGAGGGATTGGCTTGTCTACACCTGCCGGCGGGTATCCTTTGAGGGAAAACGGCAATCAGAAGATGCCGGTATGGTCATTTCGACTCAAACTAGGACACTGCACCCA
>NZ_JANSHQ010000743.1:0-653 GCF_047461715.1 Synechococcus sp. R8-2
GCTGAGGTGCGGGGAGTGGAATCGGGCACGCGCACCCTCAAAGACGCCCTCTCCGAGGCCATCCGCGACTGGGTAACCAACGTGGAGACCACCCACTACATCATCGGCACGGTGGCGGGGCCCCACCCTTACCCGAAGCTGGTGCGGGCCTTTCACGATGTCATTGGCCAGGAGACGCGGCAGCAGTGCCAGGAAAAATGGGGAGGGCTGCCGGATGTGTTGCTGGCCTGTGTGGGGGGTGGATCCAACGCGCTGGGGCTGTTCAACGAGTTTGTCCGGGATCCCCAGGTGCGGCTGATCGGCATTGAAGCTGCCGGAGAAGGGCTGCACACGCCCCGCCACGCCGCTACCCTCAACCGCGGTCGCATCGGGGTCTTGCACGGGGCGATGAGCTACCTGCTGCAGGATGAAGAAGGTCAGGTGCAGGAGGCCCACTCCATCAGCGCTGGCTTGGATTATCCTGGCGTGGGGCCAGAGCACAGCTACCTAAAAGAAATCGGGCGGGCCGAGTACTACGCGGTTACTGACGACGAAGCGGTGGAAGCGCTGCTGCTGCTGTCGCGCCTGGAGGGGATCATCCCCGCGCTGGAGACGGCCCATGCGCTGGCCTACCTGAAAACTTTGGCCCCGCAGCAAGGACTCCGTCCCGCTAA
>NZ_JANSHQ010000744.1:0-726 GCF_047461715.1 Synechococcus sp. R8-2
CAACCCAACAGGGCCACCGCCAACCCCAACTGCGACACTTGGACATGCCCAGACAGCAGCCCCCGCAGGATCAACAGGGATCCGGCAGCCCCGATTAGCCAGAGCCTGGAGCCCCGTAATTCTAGAGACCGGCGGCTCCAGGTGTAAATCACGGTGCTGAGGATCCCCAGATACAGGATCCCCAGGACAAAAGCAGGGCGAAGCTCCTGCGGCCCCAAGCTCCAGAAAGCGTGCAAGCCAGAGAGGGCCAAAAAGTTCACCAAGGTTCCGTAAAAGGCATTGGGCTCCACACCGCTGTCGCGAAAGCCGGCACCTGAACCCAGCGAGCGCACCCGACCCTCAGCCGTCAACGGGATCCCCAGCAGCAAGCCCAGCGCCAGGATGCGGATCCCCCAAAGGATCCCCAGCCCATCCAGGGCCCACACGTTCACCGGCACCAGCAGCAGGGCAATAGCCTCCAAGGTTTGACCGGTTAGACGCAGCCCTTCCTGCCGTTGGATCCATCCAGCACCTACCCCAAAAGCCGCCGTATAGGCCAAGAGCACCCCATACTGAGCAGTTGGAGAAAATTGCTCCCAGTGGCTGGCCGCCAGCACCCCCGAGGACACCACCACCAAAAACAGGCCCAGCAGCAACAGCCAAGCCACGCTCAGCTCTGACAGCAAGTTCCGCAGCAAAACAGCCAGCGCCGGGGTAGGGGGGGGCAAGGACTCCGTCCGAGTAGCG
>NZ_JANSHQ010000745.1:0-910 GCF_047461715.1 Synechococcus sp. R8-2
CCGATCCCCACCCCGGCAACCTCTTTTACTTGGGATCCGGTCGCGTGGCCCTGCTGGATTGCGGCATGATTGGGCGGCTGGATCCGCGCACGCAGCAGATTCTGCTGGAGCTGATGCTGGCCATTGTCAGCCTCGATGCCCAGCGCTGTGCCGAATTGACCCTGGAGTTGGCCCTGCCGGAAAGATCCGCGGTCCGCTTGCGGGATCAGACTGTCAGCTTGGCCCAGCTCCAAAGCGACTACGAGCGTCTGCTGCGCCAGTACTACACCCTGAGCATTGCGGAGCTCAACTTCAGCCAGCTCTTTTCTGAGATCCTGCAGGCGGCCCGGCGCAACCAGATCCGCATTCCCGGCAATTTGGGCCTCTGTGCCAAGGCGCTGGCCAATTTGGAAGGGATCGCCCGCCAGCTCACCCCCGACTACAACCTGCCGGAGCAGCTTCGCCCCCTGATGGCGGATGTGTTTCGGGCGCAATTGCTGGGGGAGGCCCCTCTGCCTTCGCTGCTGCGCACGGCTTTGGATTTGAAAAATCTCTCTCTGCAATCGCCGCGCCAGATGGAGCTGCTGCTCAGCCGCATCACCTCGGAAACCCAGCGCTGGAACTTGACCATCCAAGAGCTGGACGGGATCCGCAGCAGCCTGGATCAGTCGGCCAACCGCCTTTCCTACAGCATTGTGGTCGGCTCTCTGATCGTCGGAGCTGCCATCATCTCGGCTCAGACGCAGCGGTTTCAGGTCTTTGGGCTGAGCGAACTCCTGTTCGGCGCGGCCAGCCTGTTGGGGCTGTGGCTCGTCATCAGCATCCTGCGCTCCGGTCGCCTGCGCGGCTAGATTGGCTGAGGTTGGCTCATCAGTGGACTCAGGGCCCTACTGCCCTTGTCTGGATCTCGATGTTTCCAAAAGAACACCAA
>NZ_JANSHQ010000746.1:0-798 GCF_047461715.1 Synechococcus sp. R8-2
AGGTAGAGGTAGGGGTAGGCCAGCTCCAAAGGCCGGCCCCGCCAGGCGGAGAGCTCCTCCTCCAGGCGCTGGGCTACCCTGGAGACCGCGTCCTTACCGATGCGCACCCGGGACACGCCCTCCGTGATGGCCGCTACCTTGCGGGTGGAGACCCCTTGGAGGTACATCCCCAGCACCGCCTCTTCTACCTCTCCGGTCATCCGCTTGTACCGCTCAAAGACCTCGGTCAGGAAAGTCCCCTCCCGGTCCCGGGGTACCCGGAGCTGGGCGATCCTGCCCGCCGGCGTGATGAGGTCCCGGGTGTAGTAGCCGTTCCGCTCCCCGCGGCGGCTTGGGGTGCGCTCACGGTAACCCGCAGCCAGGTGCTCGGCCATCTCTTCTTCCAACACCTGCTCAATGACGGCCTTGACCCCTTCCCGGATGCGCCGGCTGATCTCCTCCTTGGTCAACCTCTTGAGCTCCTCTCGGTCCATTCCGCCCTCCATGCTTAACCCACAAAATACGCGACACTACCGCCACAGATCACCGGAGTGCGGCAATGGCTACTCAACTGGATGTGGAAGACATTCGAGGGATCCGATCGGTTGCTGAGGTGGCTGGTCTCTTTGCATCTCTGGGGTACGCTCTGGTGGGGCAACCGTTGGATATAGCAGCGCTGGAGCTACCCGCCGATTTTGACAGACCTCGGGCTGCATATTTCCTGGCGGAATATCGACAGCGGTATTTCCGTCAGGTGGTGCTGCTGCTTGAGTTTGAGGTAAAGCCCAGCCCTACAGGTCGCTTCCCTTCGGGGAAGTG
>NZ_JANSHQ010000747.1:0-1760 GCF_047461715.1 Synechococcus sp. R8-2
GACTCCGCCCCGCTGACGCGATTAGATCCGATTAGATCAGGGTAGGGCGGGGCAGGAGCTGTTTTGGCAGCAACCCATGCACACCTTTCATGGGGCTGTTCACCACCTGCGTGATGTGGAAGTGGACAGCAATGCTGCAAAGCACATAGGCTTCCTCTCGCCCAATGCCGACAAACCGATGCAGAAAATCGATCATCCGCCTTAGGGCAATCTCAAAGGCCGCATCCAGATCCTCGGCAAAGCCCATGGTAATGAAATCGGTCGGGGTTTCCGCCAGCGGTGCCTCGAGCGGCAGATCTTTGCGCAGGATCAACTGCAAAGTGCCATTCATGGAAGTTTCAATGGCCGTTACATCAACTTCTCCGTCCCCTTGAGCGGAGTGGCCATCCCCCACCGAAAAAAGGGCACCGGGCACAAAGACCGGCAAAAAAACTCGGGATCCCGCCTGCAATTGGCGGTTGTCGATGTTGCCACCATAGTTGCCGGGGGGGATAGAGCTGCGGCTGGTTTCCTCGGTCGCCACCCCCAAGATGCCAAAGAAGGGGCGAATGGGGACGCGGATGCCGCTGCCGGGAGGAAATTCCGCTACCCCCTGGTCTATATCTAGGTCGATGAAGCGCAGTCGCGGCTGATCAAATTCTCCGGGCAAAGCCCCCCATCCGGGACGGATGGCATTGAAACCGATGGGCAAGCGGGGGGTGATCGCTTGCAAGCGCACTTCCAGCACATCTCCAGGTTCAGCTCCCTCAACGTAGATCGGCCCGGTCAACAGATGGGGGCCCGGCCCCACTCGGCGCTCGGCAGGCAAGGTTTGGCAAATTTCGAGGAATTCGGGCGTGAAGAAACGGTCCGGCGCTTTGCCGTAGTGGGCGAACCCCGAGTAGGTTTCCACCTGCACCACATCGCCCGATTGCACATACAAGGCCGGGGGCAGTTGGGAAGAAAAGCCGCCCAAGTGGACGGTATGGGGAGTGGCTTTGAGGGTGTGAACGGGCACGGCCAGGGATCCCTTGCAAAAGACCCATTCAATCTAAAGAAAAATCCCCTCCAATCCTGAATTAGACTGTTCCTCAAGCCGGTATCTCTGGCTACTGTTTGCCCAGGGGTGGCGTGGCGACAATGTTCCCCACATTTGCTATCTTGACTTGCTATCTTGAAGGTCTGTGGGCAGGGATCCCCGGTTGCAGGGCTTGGCCTGGAACTGGTGCCCCGGGTGTGGAGGACAACTGCAATCTTCCCGGAGACCTGCATACTGAGTTCGATAGGTTTGTCAGCGCTGTCAACTGTGATCGCGGGTGTCATCTCCAGTATTTCTACCCTCCGGGATCCCGACTGGGATGTGGAAGTAACCGGCCTCCACAAGCGTTTTGGCGATTTTGTGGCTCTCAATGGCATTGAGCTGAACATCCGGCGGGGGGAGTTTTTCGGCCTGCTGGGCCCTTCCGGCTGTGGCAAGACCACCCTGCTGCGCATCCTGGCCGGCCTGGAGATGGCCGATGCTGGGGAAGTGGTGATTCGAGGTCGCCCGGTAGGCCACTTGCCCGCCCACAAGCGCAATGTCAACACCGTGTTCCAGAGCTATGCCCTTTTCCCTTTTATGACGGTGGAGGACAACATCGCCTTCGGCCTGCGCATGCGGGGTGTGCGGGGGGAAGCTCTGCGCAAGCGGGTGGCCGCTGCTATGGAATTGGTGGAGATTGCAGCTCTGGCCAAGCGGAAGCCCCATGAGCTGTCGGGGGGACAGCAGCAGCGGGTGGCCT
>NZ_JANSHQ010000748.1:0-1103 GCF_047461715.1 Synechococcus sp. R8-2
CAGCGGTAGGTGCCGATGCGGCTGACCCACTCCCCCCCCACAAAAGCCCCAGCCAAGGTGGCCAACAAGCCTATCCAACTGCGGATAATGCCCAGATCGCTGGTGCTAAACCCCGTCTGCAACAAAAATGTGGGGGTCATTTGCCCTGCCAAGCTATCCGGCAACTTGAAGCAGACCACAAACAGCAGGATCGCCCAGGCCAAGCGGTGCCGCCAAAAAGATTGAAACGGCTCGATGATGGCCGACCGCAAAGAGGTAGGCTTGAGGGCGCTGTTTTCCGGCTCAGGGGCCAAAAACGAGGTAATCAACCCGATCAACATCAGCAGCGCCATGATCCCGTACACCTGCCACCAGGGCAAATAGTCCGCCAAGATCAAGCTCACGCCACTGCTGACCAACAGCGCGATGCGGTAGCCGAATACAAAAATCGCTACCCCTGCCCCCATCTCCCGCTCCGCCAAGATATCGGTACGGTAAGCGTCCACCGCGATGTCCTGAGAGGCGCTCAAAAAAGCCACCAGCAACCCCACCAGAAAGATCGGGCGGGTGAAAACCGTGATTCCCGGCCAAGTCTGGGACAGCTCTTCCCATCCCAAGGCTTCCAGCCAGGTTTGGGTCGGATCCTGAAAACCCAGTAGCCCTATGCTGAGCAGCAACAGCACCTGGGTCAGGGCCATCCACCCCCGCCGCCGACTGCCCCGCAGGGATCCCGGTGCCGGCAACAGAAATCGATCCAGAACAGGCGACCACAGGAACTTGAAGGAGTAGGGCAAATTGAGCAGGTTAAACAAGCCGATGGCAATGGTGGTCAAGCCCGCTTGGGTCAGCCAAGCATTCAAGGTGGTGTTGATCAACAGCAGCGGCAAACCCGAAGAAAACCCCAACAGCAGCAGAACGCCCATCTTAGAGCTGCCGTAGACGCCCAACATCCGCCTCAAGACGCTTGCCCCCGCCTCAATCATGACTAGCCCTCCCCGCCATCCTGTCTATTTTCAGGGATCCCTGTATTGCCAGTATGGTCATTTCAATTAAACTAGGGCACTGCACCCACACCTAAAACTCTGAGTGCAGCAGGCTATAGGGCTTTTCAAGGACTCCGTCCC
>NZ_JANSHQ010000749.1:0-2279 GCF_047461715.1 Synechococcus sp. R8-2
CTGACCCTAACCAGCGGGCGGTTTCTGCTAGAAACCCATCAGACGAGCAACAGCGGACAGCTCAGGGACAACGCCGGTGTGGATAGGAGCGGATCCCTGGTGGCTGGCCGTGTCCGGATCCTTAAGGCCATTGCCCGTCAGCACGCACACCACCTGTGCTCCAGCAGGCACCTGCTCTCGCCATTTCAGCAATCCTGCCACCGAGGCCGCGCTGGCCGGCTCGCAAAAGATCCCTTCTTCGGATGCCAGGAGACGATAGGCTGCCAGAATCTCCTCGTCGGTGACGCTATCCACCTGACCGCCGCTCACCTGCACTGCCGCCTTGGCCTTCACCCAACTGGCAGGATTGCCGATGCGAATGGCCGTGGCCACCGTCTCTGGGTGTTCCACCACCCGGTTCAACACCATGGGGGCAGCACCGGCAGCCTCGAAGCCGTAGAGACGAGGGCGACGGGTAGCCTTGCCCTGCTGGCGGTACTGGCAAAACCCCATCCAATAAGCCGTGATGTTGCCCGCGTTGCCCACCGGAATACAGAGCCAATCGGGGGCATCCCCCAAAGCATCCACCACCTCGAAGGCGGCGGTTTTCTGCCCTTCCAAGCGGAAGCGGTTGACCGAGTTCACCAGGGCCACCGGGTAGGTTTCCGCCAGCTGCCGCACCATAGCCAGCGCTTGGTCGAAGTTGCCTTGAACGGCGATGATCTCGGCCCCGTACATCAGGGTTTGGGCCAGTTTGCCCTTGGCCACGTAGCCATCGGGGATCAGCACATAGGCCCGCAGACCTCCTTTGGCCGCAAAGGCAGCAGCCGCCGCCGAGGTGTTGCCGGTGCTGGCGCAGATGATCGCCTCTGCCCCTGCCTCTTTGGCCTTGGACACGGCCATCGTCATACCCCGATCCTTAAAACTACCGGTGGGGTTGAGGCCCTCCAGCTTCAGGTAAACTTGGCAGTCTCGCCCCAGCCGTTGGCTCAAAGCCGGGGAAGGCACCAGGGGCGTGTTGCCCTCATGTAGCGTGACCACAGGTGTGCTGGCGCTGACGGGGAGCCATTCCCGATAGTGCTGGATCAGGCCGGGCCAAAGCCCCACTTGCGCGCGGGATCCGGCTATACGAGGGGGATGGGTGGGATTCAGGGTCGCCATGCCGCAGAGGACACCGAGGCTAATCAAAGACCGGCTTTCTCACTGTAGCTGTTCGTGGAGGGGTTCGTATCCACCTCCCGCAGCGGCGGCAGAAACATCTTCCTGATCCCCTCTCTTCAGAAGCTGGGGAGCGGAGGAGCTGCAGGTCGCAAGGCCAGAGCCTGCACCAGAGAGCGCAACTTCAGACGAATCTCGGCCAGCTCTTGCTCTGGGTTGGAGTCGGCCACAATCCCGGCACCGGCATACAGACGGGCTCGATCCCCCCGAATCAGGGCGGAGCGGATCCCCACCACAAACTCGCCATTGCCCTGTAAGTCTACCCAGCCCAAGGGAGCGGCATAGCTGGAGCGATCAAAGGGTTCCAACCGCTCTAGCCACTGCAGCGCCGCCTGTTGGGGATACCCTCCCACCGCTGCCGTCGGGTGGAGCTGGGCCAGCAGATCGAACAGATGTACATCGGCGGGGAGCTCCGCCTCGATCAAGGTTTGCAGATGCTGGATGTTGGCCAAACGGAGCAGCCGAGGCTGAGGGGAAATGCAGGGATCCATTCCCAACCGACTCAGAGCCTCCCGGATCGAGCGCACCACCCACTGGTGTTCGCGGCGGTCTTTGGGGCTGCGGAGCAGCTCCTCGGCCAACTGGCGATCCTGGACAGGGGTGGCGCCGCGGGCGGCGGAGCCGGCTAAGGCATCGATCTGCACCCGGCCTTGCCACACGGAAAGCAAGCGCTCCGGAGTGGCCCCCAAGAAAACCTGGGGAAAGGCCCCCTCTTGGACCAGGGGGAGAGGCCTGGCCGGCAAATTCCCCCGAGCATCTGCCTCCAAGGACTTCGGCCCGCTGACGCCAGCGGCAAAGGCAAAGATGCTGCAATCGGGATGATCTTTTTCCAGGTAGGCCAGCAGGGACGGGATTGACGGCGGGACAGGCAAGTGCAGATCCACGGCTTCGGCCAGCACCACTTTCTCCAGGGATCCCGCCTGAATCACCTGCAGGGCTTTTTGGATGCGCGCCAAGAGGGGGGCTTCCTCCAAGTTCACTGGCACAGGAGCTTGCAATTCCCACGAGGGCAAGGGGGATCGAGAAAGGCGCTCCATTTGGGCAAAAAAGGCGGTGATCTGCCCGGCCAAAGCCGCTAGGTC
>NZ_JANSHQ010000750.1:0-1484 GCF_047461715.1 Synechococcus sp. R8-2
CAGCGGCAAGGGGGGAGTGGGCAAAACCTCGGTGTCGGTGAATGTGGCGGTGGCGCTGGCCCAAAGCGGGGCCCGGGTGGGGCTACTGGATGCCGACATTTACGGCCCCAATGTGCCGCTGATGTTGGGCCTGCAGGATCGGTCTCTGGTTGTGCAAAAACGGGAGGACGGCGGCGAGGATATCTTCCCCCTGGAAAATTACGGCGTCAAGATGGTGTCGATGGGCCTTTTGGTGGGACGGGATCAGCCGGTGATCTGGCGGGGGCCAATGTTAAACGGGGTGATCCGGCAATTTCTCTATCAGGTGCAGTGGGGAGAGTTGGACTACTTGATTGTAGATATGCCCCCCGGCACCGGCGATGCTCAGTTGACCCTAGTGCAGGCAGTGCCGCTGGCAGGAGCTGTGATCGTCACCACGCCACAATCGGTGGCCCTGCTGGACAGTCGCAAGGGCTTGAACATGTTTCGGCAGTTGGGGGTGCCCATCCTGGGTATTGTGGAAAACATGAGCTACTTCGTCCCGCCCGACCTGCCGGATCGCCAGTACGATATTTTCGGCTCGGAAGGGGGAGAGACCACGGCCCGCGAGCTTGGTGTCCCGCTGCTGGGGCGGATCCCGCTGGAAATCGCCCTGCGCCAAGGGGGGGATATGGGTACGCCTATTGTCATCGGCCAACCTGAGTCGGCTTCAGCCCGGGCCTTGAAGCAGATTGCCAAAACCTTGGCAGGCCGCGTTTCCATGTTGGCTTTGGGGGCAGGCTAGAAGCGCTCTGCTTCCACCAACGAGACCCCGAAGCTGCGTCCTCCCACCACAATCCCCTCTTGGGCCTTGCCGCGCACGGTCACTGTGCTGTTCATGGCCGGCAGCCCCTTGTCGGTGATGACCCAAAGGGAACCGCTGTTGTCTTGGAGCTCATACACACCCTGGCCGAACACCCCTATCTGGTTCACCACGCGACCGCGGACATACACATCGGTGTAGCGGGAGGGATTTTGCTCTACGGTGGCGATGGGAGTTGTGCCGATGCCCAGCCGCGCCAGTGGCCCACACCCGGCTAGGGCCAGGCTCAAACACAGCAAGAACACCAGGGATCCCTTGGGGAAAGGTAGGCCGAGTCGCTGTTTCATGGGTTGCTTCCATTACGAGCACCTGCTCCCAAGATAGCAAGCCGGCAGGGAAATCCACGGCCAAGTCAGAACTTCTCGCCAATGCCGAAATGCAGTTGGCCTTGGCCAGCGCCACCTTGCCCAACCGCATAGTCGATGCGCAGCGGCCCCAAGGGAGATTGGATGCGAATGCCGACCCCCAGCCCCAAACCACTGCCCGGCTTGTTGCGCACCAGGGCAGGATTGCCGGCCACCGCAGCTCCACTGCCCAAATCGGTGCCGTAGTCGGCAAAGACCACTGCCCCCACCGGGTCGAAAATGGGAAAGCGCAATTCGGCGGTTGCGGTGGCAAAGCTGCGACCGGAACCGATACCCCC
>NZ_JANSHQ010000751.1:0-732 GCF_047461715.1 Synechococcus sp. R8-2
GCGGGACGGAGTCCTTTGGTTGGCCCAGATTTCATCCAGCAAAACCTGCACATCTGGATGTACAAAGGCCACATCGCTGAGGATGTGATAGATCTGTTCCAGTTGATGGCCCGATAAGGTCAAAGCCGATGAAGATACGGGCAGTTGGGGACGATCCCCCGGCGCACGGCAGCGAAAATTATCTCTCCGCCTAGAGTTGGCCTGAATTTGTTGCAGCCAACCCTGGGCGGCCAGGTAGTCCAGCTCTTTGCGCAGGGTGCGGTGGGTCTTGTGAAAGGGTTGAGCAGATAGCAGCGCTTCCAGATCCGGAACTTCTGCTTTTAAGGCGGCCAATAGGTTGGGATCCTTCAGCCAAAACCTCAAGGGTTTCCAGCAAATGCAGTCAACATCAGGACAGGGTGAAGGGATCCCTTTTGCCAGATCCTGCTTGGGATGCCACGGCGAGAGCAAGCGATCCCGAATGTGGGTATAGCCAAACGTTTCCGGCAGATCCCGCCATCCCTCCTCGCCATACAAGCAATCGAGCAACACCCACAGGCGCACGGCCCGCTCCAGGCGCTCCGCCAACTGCCCGCCGGCCAGCCAGCGCAACACCTCTACCGTCAAAGGCAGCTCAAATCCGCTCATCCGACAGTTCCCTCGGTTCTTAGGTCAACCAGTTGATGGCACTCCAGGCCAGGGGTTTTCTTGGAGCAAGGCGCAAGTGAGAGCGTAAACTACCCGGCTCCGACC
>NZ_JANSHQ010000752.1:0-607 GCF_047461715.1 Synechococcus sp. R8-2
TCCAAGCAGAACTGGGCATAGTACCCATCTGCCCTGCGTATCACCCGCACCCGATTGATTTTGGAGTTTAGGATATGGTGTCTTGCCTCACCATTGCAGTACAGGGCAAATGTTCCTGCGTTGAAGCCGTCGGTGAACGTGATGGACATGCCGTCAGGAGACAGCTTCCAGCCGGACAGCTTGTACTCGACCGACCGACAGTTCTTCTTGAACTGCGGATAGCCTTTCTTTGGCTCTTTGTTCTTGCAACGGCGGTAGAAGTTGGAGAGGGCAGACCAAGCTCTTTCGGCACTAGCTTGACGGGCGGCAGAATTGAGCTGGCGGGCGAAGGGGAACTCTTTGGCCAAGTCCTTGCAGAGGGAATACAGAACCGCTTTGGTCGCGCCCCGGTTATCCATCCAGTACCGCAGACACTTGTTTTGCACAAACTGCGCAGTGCGAATGGCTTCATCCAGAGCTTGGTACTGCTCTGCTGTGCCGTTGAGCAGCTTGGCTTCTCTGACCAACATATTGCTATTTTAAAGTGCTACGCACCGCTACCGCGAACAGCGTTCCTGAAGGGATAAAACGGTCTGCGCCTTACATCCCTGCCCTCAAGGGCAGGGCT
>NZ_JANSHQ010000753.1:0-1283 GCF_047461715.1 Synechococcus sp. R8-2
CGCGACAGCGGGACGGAGTCCTCAGTGGAAGAAAAAGAGCTGATCCCCGGTGCGCGGGGAGGGCTCTCTGGCCCCAACATTCCCATTCACAGCGTTCGTCTGCCGGGGTTGATCGCCCATCAGGAGGTCATTTTTGGTGGGATGGGGCAAACCCTCACCTTGAGACACGACACCACCGATCGGATAGCTTTTATGCCGGGGGTGATCCTGGGGATCCGCAAGGTGCTGCAGCTTCAAGGTTTGGTCTACGGGCTGGAGCAGGTCTTGAGCTAGTGGGTCAGGGGAGGGATCCCGGCCTCATCCAGAATGCGGGGGATGAGGTGCTCGGCTTTGACGGCCATCAGATGCACCCCGTGGCAGATTTGGCGGGCCTGCCGCACCTGTTCGGCGGCAATGCGGATCCCTTCTTCGAGGGGGTGGGCGGCGTTGGCCAGCCGCCGGATGATCCCGTCTGGGATCTTCACTCCTGGCAGGTTGCGGTTGATAAACTCGGCATTTTTGGCCGACTTGAGCAAAAAGATGCCAGCCAGGATGGGCTTGCCGGCGGGACGGCCCAACTTATCCATGAAGCGCTCCAGCTGCTCGAAGTCGGTGACCATCTGGCTCTGGAAAAATTGGGCCCCGTTTTCCAGCTTGCGGTGGAAGCGCCGCTCCAGGCCGGAAAAGCTGCCCGATTGGGGTTCTACTGCTGCCCCCGGCAACAGATGCGTGCCCCCATCCGGGAGAGGTTTGCCGTTGCAATCGAGGCCGTTGTTCAGCCGTTGGATAAGCTGCAGCAAGCGCACCGACTCCAGATCGAATACGGGGCGGGCATCGGGGCAATCGCCGATGTGGATGGGATCCCCGGTGAGGGCCAACACATTGCGCAGGCCGAGAGCTGAGGCCCCCAACAGATCCCCCTGGAGGGCCAGGCGGTTGCGATCCCGACAGGCCAACTGCAGGATCGGTTCAACGCCTGCCTGATGCAACAGCAGCGAAGCTGCCAACGGGCTCATGCGGGCCATGGCTCGGTTGGAGTCCGTAATGTTGATGGCATGCACCCGCCCCTTGAGCTGCTGGGCCAGAGACAGCAGGGTGCTGGTGTCGGATCCCTTGGGGGGGGTAATCTCGGCGGTGAGCAGAAATTCCCCCTGCTGGATGGCCTGGGCGAAGCGGGACAGGGGAGGTGATGAGGGGATCAGGGCCACAATTCCTGAAGGAAAGGTAAAACGGCTGGCTTATTATCGACTTTTCCGGGAGGTTTTTCCAGACAGGTCGTCCTTTCTCAAGGCTTGGGCGAGGGA
>NZ_JANSHQ010000754.1:0-1233 GCF_047461715.1 Synechococcus sp. R8-2
ATCTCCTCTGGCAGGGGGAGATTTCTCAAGGTAACTACGGCTGTCTCTGTTACCTGAGCAGAGCTTACGTTTAGGTAAAGTAGCTGAACAAAGTAAAAAAATGAGCCAAGGAGCGGAACAAATACGACTCTCTCTCAGATCTAAGCTTCCTCTTTAGGTCTACCTGCATGTTATCTTGCCTGTAAAGTCATCTTATCCCCAACTGAACTGACTATAACTGGAAAAAACTATACTGGACAGGCAAGTCAGGAGAATTTCTAGCCATCTTGTAGTAGATGTCAGACTGGATACTTACAAACAAACTTCTGGCCGGGATCCAAGCCCAGCAAGCAGGAGATTTGCGACAAGCAGAGGCTATTTACTCCGAAATCTTGGCGGATTTTCCTGAGCATGCAGATGCCCTTCACCTGTTGGGAACGGTAGCTCAAGCCAGAGGAGACTCGGAATTGGCAGCGGCTCTCATTGCAGAAGCCATTGAGCAACATCCCGAAGTGGCTCTGTATCACCACAATTTGGGTGTCGTCTATGAGTCTTTGGGTCAACTCGAGGAAGCGCTATCCTGTTATCAGCAAAGCCTGAAACTGAATCCACACGCTGCTGGATCTGCCTTTCAAGCTGGAAAAATCTTAGTTAACCTGCGACGTAGCGAAGAAGCCATTGCCCTACTCAATCCTCTACTGGAAAACTCGGATGAACAGACAGGGATCCCTTTGGAAGAGGTGCATCTGAATCTGGCTATCGCCTACCGAGATCAAGGAGAACACGCTGTTGCCTTGGATCACCTAGAGAAAGCATTGGCTTTGGATCCCCAGTTAGAACAGGCTCGTTGGTTTTATCATCTCTACTTGCCGGCAGTCTATCAGAGTGAGGAAGAGCTCAACTCCTTTCGTGCTCGCTTTGTTGAGCACCTGGATCGTCTTATTGAGGAAACTCCCCTAGAAACAGAGGAGCAACGTCGCACAGCGCTGTGGGCATCAGGACTGGGAACCAATCACTACCTACAGTACCAAGGCTACAACGACCTGGATTTACAGAAAAAATATGCCCAGTTTGTTCAACGTATAGTCAACGCTTGCTATTCCCAGTGGAGATATCTTCCTCGCCAATCCCAGCCAGAGGATCCCATCCGAGTTGGGTTTGCCTCAGCTTCCATGCGAGCTTGCTCTTACAGCCGCTTATCTCTGGGTTGGGTTAAGTACCTAAATGCCAATTGGATTGATGGACAGGCTAACT
>NZ_JANSHQ010000755.1:0-831 GCF_047461715.1 Synechococcus sp. R8-2
AAGCCTCGGAAACACGATTTTTGTATCCCCCAGTTTGTGAACAGGCTGTATTGTCACCTGCCTTTTCTGCAGACATTGAAGCAGACATTGAAGATTGTGACTTGAGGCAAGCAAAAGCACAGGCATCAAAAAACTGGCGTGGCCGCATTCTCCGACCGCGCCACCAGCTCAAGCCCTCTCCTCTATCCAAGTTGGTATTGTGTCTTGGGTCTTTTCTTGAGTGGGGGGGAGTTGAAACTGAATGCGCGGCTGTCCCACTCCATAGGTGAGGGTGTAGCTCCACTGCAGGCAGCGCAGCCACAGGCGGGGGTAACGCGCTTCTAGCCAGGGCTGCAGGCGACGCAGCAGATTTGGAAGCCAGCCCCTGAACAAAGCAGAGGTCAAGGCCAGGCCGGTATAGCTGAAGTAGGTGGGTAGCCACTGGGCAAAGCCTTTGGCCCCTACGGCCTCCCAGATCCACAGCAGCAGCCGTGGGTTTTGCAGGGCAGCTTTGATGGCCATGCGGTTAAAGGCCAGCCAGCCAGCCCGGTCTTTGATGAAATCGTCCACCACCTCCGGCGGCTCGGTGGCGAGAATGCCGAAAAAGCTGTTGAGAGTGGCATTGATGCGCTCGGGGGGCAGCACCTTGCCGGTGGGCACCATCATCCCCCGCGAGAAGAGCCAGGTGACGGCGGAGTTGCCCTGGTAGGCCCGGATCTGGGCTAAGTCTGCAGCCCTGAGCAGGTCGTGGCGCAGCGCCGTATCCAGCAGATCGCACAGGCGGGGGCAGTTGCGCACCAGGGATCCAAAGCCGGTAAAGCTAAGGGGCGATTGCATAGCCGCCGCATCCCC
>NZ_JANSHQ010000756.1:0-1060 GCF_047461715.1 Synechococcus sp. R8-2
TGTGGAGACTCCTCTGGCGGGGTGGTAGGTCTAAAACCTACCGCTAGTCAAGGGTTGCTGAAGCAGGAAGAAAGCAACAGCGCTGAGCAAAAATCTGTTCTGTTCAGTGCTGTGTAGGTCTTTCAGAGCGGCATCTCCCAGTGCAGCTCGACGTGGGTATGGCCTTCTGGGGTGCGGGTGCGATGCCAGGATCCCTTGGGTAGATAGCGGGCGATGGTGTTCATGGCCTTGCTGCCGTAGCCGCCGCTGAGGCCGGGAGCGTACTCGATACCATCGTTGACCACGGAAAGGCAGCAGTGGCGCTCCGTTTGGGCCAGCGACACCTTGACAAAGGAAGCATTGCCTTTGGGGGGTTGTACATGGGCGATGACATTGCCGATGGCCTCCCGCAAAAAGCGCAAGATGTCTTCTCGCTGATCAAACCACTCACCGGTGTTGGGCTCCTGCAGCGGTTGCAGTTGCCGCTCTACAGATAGCGTTAGGCTGCCCGATTGGATCAGTTCATCCAGATAGATCTCGATGCCTCGATGCAACCCCTCTCGCAAGCTGGGGGAGATGCGCAGCTTGGCAGCTAGAGTGCGCACATCGTTGAGCTGATTCCGGATCCCGCGTCCGATCCTCTCCAGTTGCTCGAGCAGGTGATCGTAGACGGCGGGGTCGGGCGACCTGCCTTGCTGCTGCTGCCATTGCAAGCTCTCCAAGTCGTCCATCACCACCTTCAACTCCTGCAGCTCCCGATCGTGAATGTCGGTGGCTACCCGGTAAAGCAACTTGCGGGCTTGGTCGATAGCTGCCTCCTGTTCGGCCCGACGCAGACGCTCCAATTCCTGCTGTTGGGCCAAGAGCCGTTCTTGATTCTCCACAATGACCAAAGTGAGCAGCAGGCTCACCCCCGTTAGCCCACTGGCCAGGGCCGGCAAGACGAGAGGCCAAACCCAACGCCCCAGTAGAAACTGGGCCACAGCCAACCCTTCGTAAACGGCAAGCCCCACCACAGGCCGCAGGAGAAACTGCTGTTGCTTCCAGCCCCAAGGGCTCAAAAGTGCTCCGCACCGCTGAC
>NZ_JANSHQ010000757.1:0-883 GCF_047461715.1 Synechococcus sp. R8-2
GGGCGGCCCTCAATTCTCTGGCGGGATCAGCGTCTTCACTTCCAGCCCCTCTCAAATCTGCTGGCCTACAGCCGCAGCCACAGCCGCAGCCGTTCTGAGGTGTACAGCATCACTCAGGATGAGGGCATCATTCCCATTGTCATCCTGCAAAGTGCCGGTCAGTATGTTGCTCTGCAGGTGGACAGCTTTGTGGAAGAGCAGGAAATCGTGATCAAGCAACTGCGCGGGCCTGTGCCCAAGCCGCCGGGCATTTCTGGGGCAACGGTGTTGGGGAACGGGCGGGTGCTGCCGATTGCCGACATCATCGAGCTGGTGGACATAGCCCACGGTCGCCGTCGGGATCTCAACCGCTTCTGGCTGGATCACCGGGATGAGGAGCCAACCCCAGAAGAGGTGCGCCAGACCACCGTGTTGATCGTGGACGACTCGATCACCGTTCGGGAGCTGCTCTCGATGTCTTTCCAGAAGGTGGGCTACCGGGTGGAACAGGCGCGGGATGGCCAGGATGCCTGGGAAAAGCTGCGCGGCGGCCTGCCCTGCGACCTCATCTTCTGCGACATCGAGATGCCGCGGATGGACGGCCTAGAACTGCTCACCCGCCTGCGGGAAGACAGCAACTTCAAGCATCTCCCGGTTGCCATGCTCACCTCGCGGGGGGCAGAACGGCACCGGCAAACAGCACGGGAGCTGGGAGCAACTGCCTACTTCACCAAGCCCTATCTGGAAGAGGAGCTGCTCAGCGCTGCTGCCCGCATGTTGAGGGGGGAACAGTTGTTGGCGGCCAACCCAACTTCCTAATCGCGACAGCGGTGCGGTTCCCGTTCAGTGTGGCGCAGCAACATAGGGTGCTGTAGGCATGGCACTGATACATTTACGCTGAACA
>NZ_JANSHQ010000758.1:0-1051 GCF_047461715.1 Synechococcus sp. R8-2
TCACCCTAACCTGAAATGACTACCCGAAATGACCATAAGTACCTGTTTTTCTCCGATAATTGACTTTTGCTGCTGATGCAAACTCTTTGGCAGACCATCGCCCAGCACCTTTCAGAAGCAACAGGGGATCCCATCCAGCCCCTACAGTATCGTTCTGTGGGCGGAGGCAGCATCAACGCCACCTATCGGTTTTCCTGCGCTTCCCAAAGCCCTCTTGCAGAAGGGGTAAAAGACTACTTCGTCAAATTGGCCCGTGGGGGAGAAAGGGCGCTGGAGATGTTTGCAGCGGAAGCTGCGGGCTTGCAAACCCTAGCGGCTGCCCAGGCCATTCGCGTACCTCAGCCCATTGTCTGGGGATCCGTAGGAGAGCAGGCCTACTTGGTGCTGGAATACCTGGAGCTAACCTCGCCCCGTCCGCACACTGCGGGTTTATTGGGATCCCAGTTGGCCCAGTTGCACCGCACCCTATCCCCCAACGGCAGCTACGGTTGGGAGCGCGACAACACCATCGGCTCCACGCCGCAGATCAACAGTTGGCGGCAGAATTGGCCGGATTTTTATCGGGAACAGCGGCTGCTCTACCAGGTGAAATTGGCTTGCCAACAGGGGTATCGCGGCACGTGGGTGGCCCAAGCCGAACGGGTAATGGCGGAGCTGGAAGCCTTTTTTCAGGACTACAGGCCAGAACCCGCTCTGTTGCATGGAGATCTGTGGGGCGGCAACTACGGGGCCTTGGCCGATGGATCCCCGGTGATTTTCGATCCGGCCACCTACTACGGGGATCGAGAGACGGATCTGGCGATGACAGAACTGTTTGGCGGCTTTCCGCCGGAGTTCTATCGGGCTTATCAGCAGGCCTACCCCTTGGACGAGGGGTATCCCCACCGCAAGCCCCTCTACCAGCTCTACCACTGGCTCAACCATCTCAACCTGTTTGGAGAGGGCTACCTAGGCTCGGTGCAGCGGGCTTTGCAGCAGTGTTTGCAATTTCTTGGATAAATCGTATGGTTGTTCAGGTTAAGATGAGACGCCTGGGCTACTGATCGCGCCA
>NZ_JANSHQ010000759.1:0-901 GCF_047461715.1 Synechococcus sp. R8-2
TTCGTCTCCAAGCTCGCGATGCGGTAACCACCTTCTTTGAGGGTGACCCAGGCGTTGGCTTCCAGGGGGGTGCGGGTGGTACCTTCACCCTTGCCCAGCTGGTTTATCAATTCCCTGCTTTCGACCGCGCTGCTACTATCTACACGGGCATTACGGGTACGGGAGTGTCGAGCGTTCTGCAGTACAGCACGCCCTTTGATGCCCTGTCGGACTTTGCCGATGCTCCCAACTCTACGGCAGATGTGCCCAGCGGAACCCTATTTGGTTTTCGCTACCGTTTGAGCGACCAGTTTCGTTTAGCCTACGCCTACAGCACCAGAAGAGGTCAAGCTCTGGGGAGAGGCTTTGGCGACAGTGGCTTGACAGGTGATGATAGCGCTCACACCGTCGAGCTGGGCTTCTTGCCAACCAAGGGCTTGGAGTTTTACCTTCAGTTTGCTTCCACCTACCTGCAGCAGGCGAACGACGGCCCCACCTTCCTGGCCACGGGTAAAAGTCTCTTCCGTGGACCGGTAAGAAGAACTCGGGTAGATGTCTCTGCACGGGTGAATGCTTTTACGTTCGCAGCCAACTGGGAGATCAGCCCTCGCATTACCTTGTCTGGCTGGTTTACGGCTGGCAATGTGGATTACAACCTGCCCAATGTGGTACCGGCTGGCACTGTGGATCCGGGAGAGGAAGACTTTAACGGTTTCCTCCTTGGCTTTGTTTTCCCCGACCTCTTCGTGGAGGGTGCCAAAGGTGGGATTGTATTTGGGCAGCCAATCGTGACCACAGACAACGACGGAGTGTGGGATACTCGCCCCTTCGTTGTGGACGTCTACTACAGCTTCCCGGTCAACGAGTACATTACTCTAACGCCTGCTGCCTACTTTGTGAGCAACCCCAATGGCGGCAGACC
>NZ_JANSHQ010000760.1:0-699 GCF_047461715.1 Synechococcus sp. R8-2
ACCGTGGGTTCGAATCCCACCCCTTCCGTCTTCAGGCATACAGTTTTAGAACGCCTTGCCCAGCTAGGGCCTCTGGGATTTTTGGGGATCCCACCCAAGCCCTTCGCATCAGCGGTGCGGTTCCCCCATAACACTTTGGCATGGAGCCAAGGTCAAGGTTGGATGGGGTTCTTGGCCTTTCTTCTAGAGTCTTATGTTCACCGCTCCTGCTCTTTCCGCCCAACTGCATCCGCTCATTCAGGGCTTATCTGAGGCAATCCTGAACGTTTGGGGATCTACCCTCACCCTAGCCCCCTATCCTCTGCCTGAAGATCTGGGCTACGTGGAAGGCCGCCTAGAGGGTGAGAAATTGCAAGTTGAAAACCGCTGCTACCAGGGGGATCCCTTTCGCAAACTGCACCTGGAGCTGGCCCAGGCCGGGCAAAGCCTGGACATTCTCCATTGCGTTATGTTTCCGCAGCCGCAGTACCCGCTGCCGCTGTTCGGTTGCGACATTGTGGTCGGTCGCGGACAGGTGAGCGCCGCCATTGTCGATCTCTCGCCGGTGACCCCCAGCTTGCCCGATCTCTATATCCAAGAGCTGGAAGCGTTGGGATCCCATCTCGTCCCTTTCCAACACCGGCGCCGGTTGCCGGAGTGGGGCACGATTTTTTCTCCCTACTGCCTGTTCGTCCGTCCTGCCGACGAAGCAGAGGCCGA
>NZ_JANSHQ010000761.1:0-535 GCF_047461715.1 Synechococcus sp. R8-2
TGACTAGAGTCATGCTCTCTTCTCCTTACACTGAGTTAAGGAATACCTCAGGGTGGGGGCAGATAGGGAATATGCTCTGTGGTGGAGCAGGCCAATGCCGTTGGCGTTCTCCGCTGCCAATATGATCTTACAAGGATCTCAGAATCCTAACATGCGGTGCGAAGCACTAGGGGATGCAGCCTGTGGATGCTTTGTTTCAAGTTGTGGTGCTGAATCAAACCCCAGATCCAGAACGGGTCATCTACCAGGCCATGCACCAGGATTACAGCCCTGATTTTGTCACCTCAGAAAGCCGGATCCCGGAAAAGTATGGAGAGGCCGTGGTGCGGCATTTGCTGGAGGGCAACCGTGGCCACTATGGGCCTCTAGAGCATCCTCAGATCACGTTTGGGGTAGGCTATTTTCCCCATGCTGTCATGCAACAGGCCCGTACTCATCGGGTGGGAATTTCTTTTGATGTTCAATCCTTCCGATATACAGGCCAGCAAATTGCCGATTTGGGCAAAAAGCTCTTGTTCGCGTCAGCGGTGCGGAG
>NZ_JANSHQ010000762.1:0-2227 GCF_047461715.1 Synechococcus sp. R8-2
TTGCGGCTGGGCTGTTGCCGAGAGGGAGAGGCCGTTGAACGTCCGCGCCAACTGGGATCCCCGCCGGGAAGAGAGGTACGCCCACCCCCCCAACCCATACCGGGAAAACCGCCACCCATGCCCATGTTGCGCATCATGTCGCGCATGCGTTGAAAATCACTGACCAGTCGGCTGACATCCTCCAGCTTGTGGCCAGATCCGCGGGCCACCCGTCGTTTGCGGCTGACGCTGCGGGCCAACAGATCCGGGTTGCGCCGCTCTTCGGGTGTCATGGAGTTGATCATGGCTTCGGCGCGGGCCAGTTGGTCTTGTCCCTTTTGCAGTTGTTCCTCGCTGATTTTGCCCATCCCCGGCATCAGTCTCAGCAGCCCTGCCAAGGATCCCATGCGTTTAATTAGGCGCATCTGCTTGAGGAAATCGGTGAAATCAAACTGGGCAGTCATCATCTTCTCCGCCATGCTGGCGGCATCTCCCAGGTCGATTTCCTCTTGAGCTTTTTCCACCAGGCTGAGGATATCCCCCATACCCAGAATGCGGGAGGCCATGCGATCCGGGTAGAAGGGATCCAGCGCTTCCACCTTTTCGCCAACGCCGATGAACTTGATGGGCTGACCGGACACTTGGCGAATGGAAAGGGCGGCCCCACCGCGGGTGTCCCCATCCAGCTTGGTGAGAATGGCCCCAGTGATGCCCAAGCGCTCGTGGAAGGCTCGGGTAAGGCTGGCTGCCTCTTGGCCGATCATGGCATCCACCACCAGCAGGATCTCGTGGGGCTGCACCGCCGCCTTGATCCGCTCCAGCTCCGCCATCATCTCCAGGTCAATCTGCAAACGACCGGCAGTGTCCAAAATCACGTAGTCGTAGCCCTGCTGCCGGGCCGTCTCCACCCCCTGCCGGGCAATCTCGACGGGATCTGCTTTGCCGAGGTCGAAAACGGGGATCTGAATTTGCTGGCCCAGCGTCTTGAGCTGGTCGATGGCCGCCGGACGGTAGATGTCTCCGGCCACCATGAGAGACTTCTTGCCCTGCTTGCGCAAATACAGAGCCAACTTGGCGCAGGTGGTGGTTTTCCCGGATCCCTGCAAACCGGCCATGAGGACAATGGTGGGAGGCTGCTCCGCTTGGGCAATGGGCACGTTGGCTTCCCCCATCACTTTCACCAGCTCGTCGTGGACGATCTTGATGAACTGCTGATCCGGCGTCACCCCCAGGATGACCTCGGATCCCAGGGCAGCTTCCCGCACATCCTCGATAAACTGCTTCACCACCTGCAAATTGACATCCGCATCCAGCAGGGCTCGCCGCACCTCCCGCAGAGCTTCTTGAATGTTGGTTTCGGTGATCCTGTCCTGGCCGCGCAGCTTTCTCCAGGCCAATTCCAACTTCTCGGAGAGGGCATCAAACATGGGTACTGTGGATCCTGTCAGGCGCTTTGGGGGCATTTCCTACCATAGTCGAATCGGAGCGACTCCATCTTGGGGATCCCAACCAAGGTGGCTATCCCGGCCCAGAAAAACTGGCGACTTCACAAAAGTTTAAGCAACAATAGAGGGCGTTGCATGCAGATCTTCCATGGTCAGCGTCGCTTCCCTTCCCTACAGCACCACCGACTGGCAATTGGGCTATCGCTCCCTATCCCAGGAGTACGACTATTGGATTACGGAGATCGAAGGACGGATCCCGGTAGGGTTGCGGGGAACCCTGTTTCGCAACGGCCCGGGCAAGCTGGAGGTGGGATCCCAGCGCTACGGGCACCCGTTCGATGGCGATGGCATGGTCTGCGCCATCACCTTTGTGGAGGGGAAGGTTCATTTTCGCAACCGGTTTGTGCGCACCCGCGAGTTTGAAGCAGAGGAAAAAGCCGGTCGGGTGCTTTACCGAGGGGTGTTTGGCACCCAAAAGCCGGGCGGCTGGTGGAGCAACTTTCTCGACTTGCGGTTTAAAAATCCCGCCAACACCAACGTCATCTACCAGGGAGATAAGCTGCTGGCCCTGTGGGAGGCCAGTGCCCCTTACCGGCTGAACCCGGCCACCTTGGCCACCGAGGGGATCGAAACGTTTGCAGGAGGGATCTCGGCCAGCCAGCCTTTCACTGCCCATCCCCGGCGGGATCCCCACACGGGAGATCTCATCGCCTTTGGGGTGCGGGCTGCCCAGAACTCCACGTTGCTGTTTTACCGTCTGGACTCGCGCGGGCGCTTGGTGGAAAAGCGGGATTACCGCCTGC
>NZ_JANSHQ010000763.1:0-519 GCF_047461715.1 Synechococcus sp. R8-2
GCCAGCGGGACGGAGTCCTTAGCTCCCTCGTTGGCGGCACGCCTTGTCCAGTCTGTAGCCTCTGCTCCTGCTGAGGTGGGTATGCAACGGTTTATGCGGGGGGATCCCTTGCATCTCACCCTTTGCAACAACAGCGATCAGCATCTGTTCGGCTACCTGTTGCTGATCGACCCGACCGGACAACTGCACCTGCTGGCCCCCCTGCCTCAGGACAACTTCACCACACCTCTTCGCTTGGAAGCCAAGAGCAGTTTAACTTTGCCACCCTTGCCGGAGGTCGATGGCGAGCTGCGCTCTGCTGTGAGCTCTGACTTGCTCACCTGTCATGCCCAAGGGCTGACGGAGCTGTTGTTTGTGGCCAGCACCCGCCCCCTGTCCGCCAGCTTGGAAGCCCTCAAGGCTATGGCCCGCAAACTGGGGGTAGCCCGTTCGCCGATGTTGCTCAATGGGCCGCTGGAATGGACGCAAACGCTCCTCGAGGAGTTGACTCAGCGTGCCTCCGATCGCGCCAGCGGGACG
>NZ_JANSHQ010000764.1:0-604 GCF_047461715.1 Synechococcus sp. R8-2
CTTTGCCGATGTCGTGCAGGTAGCCGCCCCAGCGCAGGGCCTTGATCTGTTGACGAGACAGCCCCAAGTAACGACCAAACTGTTCCCCCATGACCACCAAGCGTTCGCAATGGTCACCCGTGGTGGGATCCCGACTTTCCACGGCGCGGGCAATGGCAAACAACACCTTGGCGGCGTGATCCAGATCTTCGTTCAAGCGCTTTTGGTGGATGGATGAGCGTACCCGCGCCAGCAGCTCCACGTGATCGAAGGGCTTGGTCAAAATGTCGTCGGCCCCCACCTGCATCCCCATCAGGCGATTGGAGCGGTCGGTCAGGGCTGTAATCAGCACAACGGGGATCAGGCGGGTCAGCTCATTGGCCTTCAGTTGCCGGCAGACATCGAACCCGCTCATGTTCGGCATCAGCACATCCAGCAGCACCAAGTCTGGCCGAAGCCGCTCCACAGCCTCCAAAGCCTCTTCGCCGTTGGTGGCCTCGCTCACGCGGAAGTGGGCCGACCGCAACAGCTCACCGATGTAGAGGCGGCTGCTGGCCTGATCGTCCACCACCAAAACATGATCCGCCTCCGCCAGCTTCGGGTTTAGACGGGGAAAGGGGGTGTG
>NZ_JANSHQ010000765.1:0-1463 GCF_047461715.1 Synechococcus sp. R8-2
CCCCCCCACCCTATCGATTCCCTCCAACCCTGCTGACCCTACCCCTGCGGCTGACCTGGCTTTGCAGGGGGCTTCCAAGGCTGAAGAATTGGTGGTGCCCCAATCCCCCTTGCAGGTGCGCATCGAGCGAAGGGAGGGCTTGTCTTTGGAAGAAGCTCTGGAGATCGCCGTTGCCCAGAACCCGGCTGTGCAGCAGGCCAGACTGACTGTCGAGCGGGCCGAGGCCGGGGTAGCTCTAGCTCAAGCTGCCTTTGCTCCCACCCTCTCCAGCCGTGCCAACTACCAGTACAGTGAGGCTCCCTCTCCTGGTGGTGGGCCAAGGCGCGAATCCCACACCCTCTCGGCCAGTGTGGTGCGGGTGGAGTATACCGCCTTTGACAGTGGCCTTAGGGAGCAAAACCTGAAGCTGGCCCAAGAAGCGCTGCGCATCGCCCAACTGCAGCTGGAGCAAACGCTGCAGACGGTCAAACAAGCTGTGGCCAATGCCTACTACGATCTGCAAAGCGCAGATGCCAGGGTTGCCATCAGCCAAGCTGCCGTCGAAAGTTCCGAAGCCACCCTGCGGGATGCTCAAGCCCGAGAACGGGCCGGGCTGGGTACCCGCTTTGAGATTCTCCAGGCAGAGACGGAATTGGCCAACAATCGACAAACCTTGCTGGCGGCTCAAAACACCCAACAACTGAATCGCCGCCGCCTGGCCGAACTGCTGAATTTCCCCAGCCCCACCGACGTGTTGGCCAGCGACCGCATTGAGCCGATGGGGGAGTGGGATCTCAGCCTGGAAGAGACCATCATTGCTGCCTTTGCCCAACGACAGGAATTGGAGCGCCGACGCCGAGAATTGGAGCAGGCCCAAAGCCGTGTGCGCCTAGCACAGGCCCGCAATGGCCCCCGAATTGGCTTGTTCGCCAGCCTCGATGCCGTTAACGATTTCAACGCCAGCCGCGATAGCTTTGATGTTGGCTATTCGGTCGGAGCCAATTTCAGCTTGACTTGGTTCGATGGGGGAGAAGCGGCTGCCCAAGCCCGCCAAGCCCAGATCGATGGACAGGTGGCCGTGAGCAACTTCGTCGGCACCCGCAATGAAATCCAGCGGGGGGTGGAAGAAGCCTTCCTGACCCTCAGCTCCAGCCGCGAACAGATCGACTCGGCCAAAGTGGCAATTGCCTCAGCAGAAGAGAGCCTGCGCTTGGCCCGGCTGCGCCTGCAAGCGGGGGTGGGCACCCAAACGGAGGTGATCAATGCTGAAGCTGCCCTCACCACTGCCCGTGGCAACCTTTCCAATGCTGTAATCGCCTACAATCGCGCCCTGGTACAACTGAAACGGGCCATTGGCAGCCTTTGACTTGAGCCTTTCTCCCTCACTCCCAGCCCTTCTTCCAAAAGGAGAGGGGTGCTATGGATACCGCGACGAAACAGTTCTATTCCAACTTGAGCTGTTGTGACATACTCCCGCACTCATG
>NZ_JANSHQ010000766.1:0-2007 GCF_047461715.1 Synechococcus sp. R8-2
TGGCTGCCAACATCCTCACCTTTGAGCTACGCCTTCTTTCCTCTTCCAGTTTCTAGAGAGAAACCTTAATCTATCCAGGTGGCCTCTGGCTTTGGCCTGAGAATGAGAGCAGGGGGACTGCCGTGGTGCAGGCAAGATGGGAGCACTTTGAACACATGGCTGACATTGGTGTCCGCGGCTATGGGGCAACGCCGGAGGAAGCCTTTGCCCAGGCAGCTTTGGCCCTGACTGCGGTGGTCACTAGCGTGGATGAAGTAGCTCCCAGAGAACACCTAGAGATCGAGCTAGGAAATGCAGGCGATCTGGAACTGTTGTTGGTGGATTTCCTGAACGCAGTGATCTACGAGATGGCCGTCAGAGGCATGCTCTTTGGAAAAGTCGAAGTGCACCTGGCAAAAGAGCATCTCAAGGCCAGCCTGTGGGGGGAAAGAGTTGACCATGCCAAGCACCGACCGGCGGTAGAAGTTAAGGGGGCAACTTACACGGAACTCAAGGTAGCCCGAGAGGGTGAGCTTTGGGTGGCCCAGTGCGTGGTGGACGTGTAAGGGGAGGCAACCTATGGATATCAAGAAACTTGAGCGTGTGGATGAGACAGTCTGGCGCATTCCTCCAAAAGGCAGAATGCGTGTCCCGGTCTTGATCTTTGCCGACGAGGAGTTAATCCGGGAAATGGACGACAAAGTGGCCGAGCAGGCCAGCAACGTGACCACCTTGCCAGGGATCGTTGGAGCCTGCTACGTGATGCCAGACGCCCACTGGGGCTATGGCTTTCCCATCGGTGGGGTGGCGGCCTTTGATGCGGAAGCAGGGGGGGTGATTTCCGCCGGCGGCGTGGGATTTGACATCTCCTGCGGCGTGAGAACCTTGCGAACCGGGCTAAAGCGCGAGGAAGTGGAGGAGATGGCAGAGCCCCTAGCCAATGCCCTGTACGCGAGCGTACCGGTAGGGCTCGGCAGCCGCAGCAAGATCTCCTTGAGCGACAAAGAGATGGAAGCTATGCTCGAAGGCGGAGCAGAATGGGCTGTTGCTCAGGGCTACGGCAAGAAAGAGGATCTGGAGCGCATCGAAGAACATGGCCGCATGCGCGGAGCAATGCCGAGCGAAGTCTCCGCCTACGCCCGTGAGCGCCAGCGGCGCGAGATGGGAACCCTCGGTTCGGGTAACCACTACCTCGAAGTCCAAGTTGTTGACGAGATCTACGATCCCGAGATTGCCAAAGGCTTTGGCCTTAAGTCGGGGGAAGTGGTGATTACTATCCACTGCGGCTCCCGTGGCTTGGGTCACCAGATCGGCACTGAGTACTTGAAGAAGATGCAACAGGCGGCTAAAGAACACGGCATAGAGCTACCTGATCGCGAGCTGGCCTGTGCGCCCTTGAAGTCCAAAGTGGGGCAAAGCTACCTGGGAGCAATGCGGGCGGCAACCAACTGCGCTTTGGCTAACCGCCAGATCATCACCTACTGGGTGCGCGAGGTGTTCGCTGAGCTTTTCCCCAAAGCTGAACTCGACCTTATTTACGACGTCTCCCACAACACCTGTAAGGAGGAAACCCACGAGATAGAGGGGAAAAAGCGCCGCCTGTTCGTTCACCGCAAAGGGGCAACGCGCGCTTTTGGGCCTGGCCACCCAGAGCTTCCTCAAGCTTTTCGCTCTATCGGTCAGCCCGTCATCATCGGTGGCTCCATGGGCACGGCTTCCTACATTCTGGTCGGCACCGCGCAAGGGGAGGCCCTTTCCCTCTCCTCAGCCTGCCACGGCGCTGGGAGGGCGATGAGTCGCAACCAGGCCCTCAAAGCCTGGACAGGGCAGGAGATTATCGAACAACTGAGACGGCGCGGCGTCATCGTGCGCAGTCCCTCTTTGCGGGGGGTAGCTGAAGAAGCGCCCCAGGCCTACAAAAACGTCGACAAAGTGGTGCGCGCTGCCGATCAAGCCAAGATTGCGAAACTTGTAGCGCGCTTAAAGCCAATTCTGTGTATCAAAGGCTAGGTTGTGTTGATCTTTCAT
>NZ_JANSHQ010000767.1:0-580 GCF_047461715.1 Synechococcus sp. R8-2
TTGTCGGCCCGCCCTCTGCTGCAAAACCTGTTGCACCAGTTCAACCTGCAGGTTGCCGGGATCGACCTCACCCAACCCTATGTGTCGGCGGCGCTGTACCTAGGAATGGCGGCCATGGCGCTGGCGGCGCTCCTGCACTGGCTGTATGGGCCAGACAAACCCCTGCAGACGGGGATCGCTCTGACGCTGGCCAGCCTGGCTCTGCCGGTGGGGGTGGGCTACTTCATTCACGCTCAGCCGCAAGCGGCCTTCCTGTTGGGAGCCTTGACCACCGCCTTGATCCTGGCGGCGCTGCAGCCCATCCTCCTGCAGCAGGAGGGAAGAGGGGCGGAATCTCTGGGGATCCGAGGTTTGGGCCTGGCTGTGCTTGCCATTCTGGGATCCAACCTCAGCCGCGATTGGACGGTAACCGGCTTCCATGCCACCCGCCTGGAACGGGCGCTGGTGCTGGCCGGGGTGGTCGGGATCCTGGCGTTGATTCTCCTGCTCTGGCAAGGCTGGAGCCTGTGGCAATCCAGGAGAATGCGCGCCCCCGCCCGCTGATGAAACCTGTTCCCCTGGGCACCCTCGGCACCTGGCA
>NZ_JANSHQ010000768.1:0-613 GCF_047461715.1 Synechococcus sp. R8-2
CTGCCGGTCTGCGGTGCGTGCGTCCACCCGCACCGTGTGACCGGGTCACGGTCGGTTGGCCGTGACGGAAGGAAGACATGATGAGCACACGATGGATGCCATGGCGCTGCGTGCCGATGAAGGACGGGGCACGGCACCGATATGCTCCGGGGAGCCGCGTGCAGGCTGTGATCCGGAGGTCTCCGAATGGGGCAACCCGCTGCCATCTGGCAGCGCTCCGCAACAGCGGAGCGGGAACCCGGCCAACTGAAACATCTCAGTAGCCGGAGGAAGCGTGAACCACACCCGTAGTAGCGGCGAGCGAACCGGGTGCAGCCTAAACCGCGGGCGTGAAATAGGGAGCAGCCGTTGCGCCCGCGGGGTTGGAGGACGACCCGTGACCGACCTGCTCGTCGGTCACCCGAGCGACCGCGCTGCGCCGAAGCAGTGTGGAACCCTGCACCGCAGAGCGTGACAGTCGCGTAGGCGGGCGCCTCAGCCGGGCGGGTCGCTCCTGAGTAGGTCCGGGCACGAAGAACCCGGACTGAAGCCGGGCAGACCACTGTCCAAGGCAACCTACACGCAGTGACCGATAGCGCACAGTACCGTGAGGGAACGGTGAAAAGCACCCCGG
>NZ_JANSHQ010000769.1:0-813 GCF_047461715.1 Synechococcus sp. R8-2
AAAAGCTCCCCTTAGGTGAGCATACACTTCAGATTCTCCTTGCCCATCCAAAACCTTTTCTTTAAGATCCAGAAGCAGCCGCGCTAGCTCTTCACTGCGTTTGCGGTAGTGGGCATGGCTGCTCAGCAGATCCCTGTAGATTTTCTCTTCGATTTGTAGCCTCTGCCCCTCTTCTTCCAAGGAAAGGGCAGCCGACCCGAGCTCTAAAGTATTGGCCTCAAAACGAAACAGAACCAGCAAGGCGCCGGTAAGCTGCTGAATTTGACACTGTAGGGCGCGGCTATCCAGCTCATGCTTGGCGAACCCCACCTGTCCCACCAGCCGCAACTCCACCATCGGCTCCATCTCACTTTCCTGAAGGCGGGATCCCTTAGCCAAGGCAATGGCTGCTGCGGCAATCTGTTCGGGGGTTTCTCTGCCCTTGGCCTCCAGATAGAGCCGGCGGCGGGGCCGCTGATGGTAATCCTGCACCAACTCCGCTTGGGGTGGGCCATCTCCCCAGCGGACGCGATAGGCCCCCCGTTGGAAGTCCCATTCGGCAGTGCTGTTGGCCTCCAGGGATCCCGGGTTGAAGATCCACCCCCCCTCGGAATAGCTTTTGTGAATGTGTCCCAAGGCCAGGTAGCCCACTCCCGCCTCCCGCAAGGGCAACAGATCCCGGTAGCGCAAAGCGCCTTGGTAACGGGCAATTTGGCCTTCTAGACCGTGGTGGAACATCAACACCACCCGTTCTGGGCCGGGGGGCAACCGTCGAATGGCCGCCGCCAACTGCTCAATCGACCTGGGAGCTGCCGATCCGTACCACTGGGATCC
>NZ_JANSHQ010000770.1:0-778 GCF_047461715.1 Synechococcus sp. R8-2
GCCCAGCGGCGCGGCTTGAACATTACTGCTTTGGGGGGATTTAGCAGCATCATTTTCGAGACTTTTCGCCTCGACAGTCTCCGGCGAGTCCGCAACATTGACTTGGAGATCCAACGCTTTACCACCGGCAATACCCACACGGCCTACATCATCTGTCAGCAACTGCAGTTGGCGGCCCAGCGCTACGCCATGGACTTGGCAGCCGCTACGGTTGCGGTGGTGGGGGCGACCGGAGATATCGGCAGCGCCATTTGTCAATGGTTGGTGGCCCACACTCACTTGGGCAAATTGTTGCTCATCGCCCGAGAGCGACGGCGTCTGGAGGAATTGCAGGCCAAGCTCAAGCAGGGGGAGATCTGTTCGCTGGAAGAGGCCCTGCCCCGCGCTGACTTTATCGTTTGGGTGGCCAGCATGAGCCAAGGCATGGCCCTCGATCCCCAAGTTTTGCCGGATCCCTGTGTCATCATCGACGGTGGCTACCCAAAGAACATCGCCTCCAGCTTGCAGCGAAAGGGACTCTACGTCATTGACGGGGGGATGGTGGAGCACTCTTTGGATATTGAATGGAACATCATGCAGTTTTTGAATGTGGCCAACCCGGCCCGTCAGCTTTTTGCCTGCTTTGCCGAGTCCATGCTGCTGGAGTTTGAGGGGCTGTACACCAATTTCAGTTGGGGCCGTAATTTAATCACCCTTGAGAAATTGGATCTGATCGGGCAGCTTTCCCGCAAGCATGGGTTCCGCCCCCTCATGCCCGAAGCCTAATTGAGATTCAAAA
>NZ_JANSHQ010000771.1:0-525 GCF_047461715.1 Synechococcus sp. R8-2
TACGGCCCGCTATCGCGAACGGCGGTACCTGACTCTCCACTACGACCGTCCCCAAGCCGGCCACCGCTATGATCAACTCTGGTTGTGGAGCTGGCCCCCTTCTCTGGATCACCTCAAGTGGCTGCTCTGTTGCACCCCCAGCAGCGAGCTGTTGATTGCCGTCCATCAGCAAGCGGTGCCCCTGCCCTCCGCTGCCAGCTTGCAACGCCAGCTCCGCCAATACCTGCAAACCCGCAGCCAGGTGGATCTGCTGCGCTTGGCCCAGCAGTGGTGGCTGTCTCCGGCAGTGTTGGTGGCAGGATTACGCTCCCTGGGGTACGCCTGCCCAGATTTTGGCCCCACGGGATCCCTCGGCGAAGAACTGGAAGCCCAGCAAGCTTGGTACAGCAGCTCCTGGCAGCAAGTTGCCGCCCTGCTTCAGGGATCCCACCTGGATTCTTCTGCTGCAGAGGCCCATGGGGATTAAACTGCTGCTCGGCTCCGACTACCACGGCAGCGCTCGGCTGATCCGGCAGGCCCTTGCCC
>NZ_JANSHQ010000772.1:0-564 GCF_047461715.1 Synechococcus sp. R8-2
ATCTTCTATCCGCTCTGGGCAGGAGCTATCCTTCCCCTCTCGATCCAGCCAAAGGGCTCGCAAGCCTGCTGCTTTTGCCCCCTGATAATCGTCGCGGCGGCTGTCGCCGATGTGGCCGGCGGCTGCGGGGGGGATCCCGTGGGCTGCCAGGGCAGCTTGGAAGATGCGAGGATCGGGCTTGGCATAGCCCACTTGGGTGGAGAGGGTGAGGGTGGAAAAGTAGGGATCCAACTGCAACTGCTGCAGCACCCTGGGCAAGCGGCTGTCGAAGTTGGAGATCACCCCCAACCGGATCCCTTCCTGCTGCAGGGCCCGCAAAGCCGGCAGCGTCTCGGGATACAGCTCCCAGGGATCCGCCCCGGCAAAGTGCTCAAACAATTGGGCGAAAAAGTCTTCAAACCGGTGCTCTCCGAAGGCAGCCAGGGATCCCACCCGGGCAAAAGTCTCCCGCACCACCTGGCGCCACCAGGTCCGCTCCCACTCCCGCAAAGGGGATCCCGTCAATCCTGGGCAGGCCGGGGCTGGAGCCTGGGCAAAAACTTGGCCAAAAGCGCGATCCAAGGC
>NZ_JANSHQ010000773.1:0-544 GCF_047461715.1 Synechococcus sp. R8-2
CCCTCACCCCCAGCCCCTCTCCTCTTGGGGAAGAAGGGAGCCCACGCTCAACCTAACCCTGTTGCAAATGACCCTATGGGCTGGCCGAAGGGATCCCATCCGCAAACACCCGCCCGATCACTTCCTCGATGGGCGGGTCGGTTACCGTTAGATCCAGCACATCCAGCTCTGCCAAGAGCTTGGCCACCGTTTGGGTGAGCTGCTCCCGCTGCACCCACAGCCGCGCCTCACAGCTGCCCGGATCCCCGTCCGTGCGCACCTCTCCATAGAGCTGCAGTTGGGCAACAGGGCAAGGGCGAGCCAATTTCAACCTCACCTCTCGGTAGGGGGCAAAGCGCTCCAGCAATGCCTCGAGGTCGCCATCGTACATGAGCTGCCCCGCGTTGATGACCAGCACCCGTTGGCACAGCGCAGTAATATCGGCCATGTAATGGCTGGTCAACAGCACCGTTGCTCCATAGCGGCGGTTGTAGTCCCGCAGAAATTGCCGCACGCCGGCCTGGGCGTTGACATCCAACCCCAAGGTGGGCTCGTCCAAAAACAA
>NZ_JANSHQ010000774.1:0-588 GCF_047461715.1 Synechococcus sp. R8-2
GAAGGAAAAGTCCTCATCTTCCCTGACCAAGCCCGGCATCCGCGCCCAGTGTACACCGTTTGCGGTTAGCCAGGATCCAGCCGGCTACTCTTCCGGCAAGTCGGGGGGAGACTCCTTCCACTGGGGATCGTCCAAGATGGCTTTTTTGGTCTGCTTGAGTTGTTTCCACAGCTCCTTGATTTGCCGGTAGGCTTCTTCCGGGGTAATTTTGCCCCCGGTTTCCAAGCTACAAATCAAGGACACTTTATTGCTAAATTCCTGCAGGTTGGCATCAAAAACTAGGTTCTGCGGCTTCACTTCGCCCCAGTAGGGATAGCGAGGCGAAATGAATTCATCTTTGTTGGGAGGTTTGTTGGGAGGAGTTGGTTCTGCCACGGCCTAACCAGGGTAAAAGAATGGTTCACAACAAGAAGGTCAACATGAAAAGCTCCATTAAAGCAGGATCTACTAGCCCAGTTTATGGGCGTTTTCTCTTAACCGGCTTGGGTACTTTTGTGGGATCTCGCAGAGGATAAAACGGCTCTTGAATAGACGCTTCCCCACGTGTCGAGGGGGTGGAACTCTTCCTGGCTTTGGGTTGGGGGGGGG
>NZ_JANSHQ010000775.1:0-515 GCF_047461715.1 Synechococcus sp. R8-2
CAATGGCCCCGCTGTGTAGATGTCGGTGTCGGCAACCAGCTTCACATCCAGAGGGGTGGTGCTCTGGCGGAGATGCTGCACAACCTCCAGAAACTTGACCTGGGAGAACTCCCCAACGGTGCCGGTGATGGGATCCGAGAGGAGCCCCTCCTCCTGCGAGCGCTGATTGGCCTGGTTCAGCAGCCCCAGCAGTTGCTGTTGGATCTGATTTTCGCTCAAACCCGGTTGAATCACCCCGTGGGCCAGCACGGATCCCTTGGGGAAGATCCGCTGGTTGGGGTAAATCTGCACGAGCACAGGCACAGGCTCCCCCTTGAGCCGGTTGGTGAGAGAGAGAATGCGCACCACCCAGCTACCGGGCTCTTGCAACTTCTCCAGGGCTTGATCGGCATCCTCGCGGCGGATCAGGATCGCGTTTTCCAGAGGGGGCATGGGCTGGGATCCAAGGGCAAGGGCCCGCTGTTCCGCCTGGGCCAAAAGTTGCTCAAACTGCTGCCGAATCGCCTCTGGCTTTG